>NZ_BAAAKJ010000341.1:7273-14190 GCF_039527695.1 Kitasatospora putterlickiae | reverse complement strand
CGCCGCCGCGCGGTTCGGCGTCGGCGTCGGCGTAGGTATCGGCGGGGGTGGGCGTGTGCTCCATGGTGCGTGGCTCCCTCGGCGTGCGGGTCCGGCGTGCGGTGCTGGCGGCGCATCCGGCGTGCGGGTCCGTCCGGGCTCAGTCGCCGCGCAGCCGGACGAAGAGCGCCGTCGGGGGCCGTCCGGTCACGGTCACCTCGGCCCGCAGCGGGGTGGTGAGCGGCCGGACGGTTCCGTACTGCGGGTCGTGGCCGGGCGCGCCGAGCCGTCCGGCCGCCGCCTCCGCCACCTGCCGGGACTGGGGCGGCGACAGCGGCGGCGAGGAGAGCAGCACCCGGCCGTCGTCCAGCTCCAGGACCACCGCCCGGGGCCGGGCGGGCGGACCGGTGACGGCGCGCACGGTGGCGTCGGTGGTGTCGCCGCGCCGGTACTTCACCCAGAGCCGCCCGGCGCCGCGGGCCCGGTACGGCGAGCCGGCCGCCTTGCAGACCAGCCCCTCCACCCCGGTGTCGGCGAGGCGTTCCATCCAGCTCAGCGCCTCGGCCCGGTCGGTGGTGGCGAGGACGGCCTGGACCGGGGGCGGGACGCCGTCCAGCGCGGCCAGCAGCAGGCGCCGCCGGTCGGCCAGTGGCAGGCCCCGGACGTCGCGGCCGGGCAGGGCCAGCACGTCGAAGGCGATCAGCCCGAGCGCGACGTCGTCGGCGGCCCGTGCCTGGCGGGTCCGCAGCAGTTCCTCGAAGGCGAACCGCCCGCCGCGCCAGGCCACCAGTTCGGCGTCCAGCACCAGCCCGGCCGGCAGCCGGGCCACGGCGGCGGCGATCGGCGGGAACCCGGCGGCGAGGTCCCGCCCGGAGCGGGACTGCAGGAACGGCGGGCGCGTCGGCCCACGGGCGAAGGCCACGCAGCGGAACCCGTCCAGCTTCAGCTCGTACACCACCCCGGCCCCGCCGAGGCCGTCCGCCGGCGGTACGGCGGGTACGGCGGCCGGGCGCATCACCTCCACGGGGGGCTCCAGGACCACGGGGTCACGGGCGGCGGTGGGAGGGGCCGCCGCCGGGGGCGCTTCGCTGGGCGGGCGGGCTTTGTCGGGGGCGGGCAGCGGGCGGGCGCGCGCCGGATCGAGGAGGGGCGCGAACAGGTCGCCGTGCTCCGCCAGCCGCTCCGGGACCTCGGTGATCGTGAACACCAGCTCCTCGGCCGACCCGGCCCCGTCCAGCTCCGCCCAGGACAGCGGCGCCGACACCGTCGGCCGCTGCTGCGCCCGCACCGTGTACGGGGCGGCGGTGGTCTTCTTCGCCGCGTTCTGCGACCAGTCGACCAGCACCCGGCCGGTGCGGCGGGCCTTCGCCATGGTGTGCACCACCAGGTCCGGGTGGGCCGTCTCCAGCTCGGCGGCCAACTGCTTGGCGTAGGCGGAGACCCGGGCGCTGGGCGTCGGCTCCAGCGGCACCAGCAGGTGCAGACCCTTGCCGCCGGAGGTCTTCACCCAGGCCTCCAGGCCGTCCGCCGCGAGCCGCTCGCGCAGCAGCCCGGCGACCGTGCGGCAGGTGAGCACGGTCGCCCCCGCGCCCGGGTCGAGGTCCAGCACCAGCCGGTCCGCCAACCCGGGCGCGGCGGCGTGCCACTGCGGCACGTGCAGCTCCAGGCAGCCGAGGTTCACCAGCGAGAGCAGGGCGGCGCCGCTCTCCAGCACCACCTGGCGCAGCTCGCCGCCGGTGCTCGGCACCTCGACCGTGCGCACCCACCGGGGTGTGCCCGGGGGCGGGTTCTTGGCGATGAAGACCTCGGCCGCCACACCGTCGGGGGTGCGCAGGAAGGACACCGGGCGGTCGTGGAGGTGGGGCAGCAGCGCGGTGTGGACGGCGGCGTAGTAGCGCAGTACCTCGCCCTTGAGGGTGCCGGTCTGCGGGTAGTACACCTTGTCCAGGTGCGAGAGCGCGAGCGTGCGCCCGTCGACCACCATCTGCGGCATCGCCGCCTCCGAGGCTGCGCGCGTCCCGGGCGGGCCGGGTCCGTCGCGGCCAGTCTGCCCGTGGGGGGCGCGGGGCGCGAGCGGGTCACGGCCGCGCGCTACGGTCCGAGCAGGTCCAGCGCGGTGCGGAGCAGTACGGCGTCGGTGGCCGGCGCGCGTTCGGCGGCGACGCCGGAGCGGAACAGCGAGGCCCCCTCGATCAGCATCACGAACACCCCGGCCCGGGCCCGCCGCTCGTCCTCCGGCAGCCCGGGCCGGCGCTGGGCGAGGAACGCGGCCACCTGGTCGCGGTAGTCGTCGTAGAACCCGCGGACCGCGCCCGCCACCCCCGCGTCCCGGGCGGCGAGCGCCCACACCTCGGCGAACAGCCGCACCAGCCGGACGTCCTCCTGCTCGGCCAGCAGCGCCGCCACCAGGGCCGCGGCGGGGTCTTCGGCGTCGAGGGCTCCAGCGCCGGGGCCTTCGGTGCCGGGAGCCCTAGGGCCGGGGTCTTCAGGGCCGGGGCCTTCGGCGCCGGGGGCGAGCAGCGGGGCCAACCGCTCCGCCGACCGCCGCAGCACCCGTTCCAGCACGGCGGCCACCAGGTCGGCGTGGGTGGGGAAGTAGTACTGGAGGTGGCCCAGCCGCACCCCGGCCGCCGCCGCCACCGCCCGCATCGTCAGCTCCGGCCCGCCCTCGGCGACCAGCAGCCCCTCCGCCGCGTCCAACAGCGTCTCCCGCCGCTCCGCCCCCTTCCGCCCGCGCGCCCGCGTCGCGGGGGTGCCTGGCTGGTCGGTGTCACGGGTGCCGTCGGGGCCGGGTGTGGTGCTCATGCGGCAGCATCCAAGCCGGTGGAGGACCGGATGTCGACCGTGACCCCGAGGGCGGCGAGCGCGGACAGGACCTGGTCGGGCCGGGGGGTCTGCTCCGGGAAGGAGACTCCGGCGGCGGCCGGTGCCGAACCGTCGGTGCCGAGGGCGCGGCGCAGGGCGAGCAGCCCGCCGACGGCGGTGAGGTGGGCCTGGCCCGCGCGGTCCTCGACGACGGCGGCGAGGGTGCGGCCGCCATGGGTGACGTCGATCCGCAGCAGCGCGGTGCCGCCGTCGCCGGGGGAGTACAGCAGGGCGCGGCGGGCGGACTCCCAGCGCTCGCCCCGGCCCCAGCGGAAGAAACCGGCGTGCTTGGCGGCCAGCAGGGCCTGGGTGCTGAGCGCCGAGCTGAAGCCGATCCGGGTGGTGGCGGTGCCGGTGCCCAGGGTGAGCGGCAGGGTGAACTGCTCGGGCGTGTCGATCCGGGCGACCCGGGTGGGGTGGCGGCCGATCCGGACGGCGCCCGCGTCGCTCAGCGGTGCGATCGTGTGGCGGCGGCCCTCGCGGACCACCTCGTAGTCCAGCCCCAGCCGGTCCATGAACTCGACGGAGTCGGCGCCGGCCCGGTCGGCGAGGTCCCAGCGGATGGCGGTCTCGACCCGCTCCGCCCCGCCGAGCCGCTCCGCCAGCGCGGCGGCGACCAGACTGACGACCCCGCCCATCCAGGCGGAGGAGAGCAGCACCGGCGCGGCGGGGCGCAGCAGGGCGGCCACGGTGGCGGCCCGCTGGAGCCGGACGGTCCAGCGGGTGATGTCGACGTACGGCACCGCGCCGGCGGCGGCCGCGCGCAGCACCCGGTCGTCCGGGTCGTTGACCACACCCACCACGGCGCGGACCGCCGCCTCGAACGGCGCCGGTTCGGCGAGGTCCCAGCGGCGGACCTCGGCGTGCGGGGCGCCGCCGAGGTCCTGGACGAGCGCCGCTCCCCGCTCGGTCGAGCGGCCGGTGAGCAGCACCGGGTGCTCGGCCGCCACCAGGCGGGCGAGCTCGCTGCCGACCGTCCCGTAGCCGCCGACCAGCAGGACCGGGCCGTGCGGGTCGTGGGTGAGCGTGTCGGGCGTGGCGGGTGCGTGGAGGTGTGTCGAGGTGGTCATGGAGAAAAAAATAGGTCATCCGACCTAAAAGTTCCGTGAAGACACCCGTCGGGGCGTTCGGCTCAGCCCGCCGGGGGCCGCGGCGCGCCCGGGTAGCTGCCGAAGTACCAGCGGTTGCCCTCCGGGTCGGCGGCGGCGAAGTCGCGCGAGCCGTAGTCGGTGTCGAACGGCGCGGTGGTGATCCGGGCCCCGGCGGCGAGCGCGCGCGCGTGCAGGGCGTCCGGGTCCGCGGTGACCACGTACGCGGTGAACGTCCCGGGGCCGCCCGGCCAGGGCTCCTCGCCCTCGGGCGTCGGCCGGTCGGAGCCCAGCATCACGCCGCCGCCCTCCGGCCAGGCCAGCTCCGCGTGGGCCACGAACCCGCCCTCGCCGTAGGCGACGACCTCCTCGAAGCCGAACGCCTCCGACAGGAAGCGGATCAGCGCGCGGGCGTCGCGGGCGCGCAGGCTCGGCCAGACCTGCGGCGCGGGCGGGATGGGCGGCGTGCCGGTGCCGGTGCCGGTGCCGGTGGTGCCGGTGGTCTCGGTGTCCATGGAGAGTACCTCCTCCAGATCGCGGCGACCGCCTCCGGAGGGGTACCGGGCCGGACCGCCGTCATGCCTCCCACTCTGGCCCGGGCCCGTCCGCCCCGGCTTGAACGTTTCGGAACTTCGCCGCGTCCGGCCCCTCCTCGGCCAGCCAGGCGCTCGGCGCGCACCCGGCCAGCGCGCGGAACTCGCGGGCCAGGTGGGCCTGGTCGGCGTAGCCGCAGCGCGCCGCGAGCTCCGCCAGCCGGGGCGCCGCGGCGGGCGCGGCCAGCAGCCGCCGGGCCCGGTCGAACCGGATCACCCGGGCGGCGGCCTTCGGGCTCAGGCCGGTCTCCCGGCGGAACCGGTCCAGCAGGTGCCGCCCGCTCCACCCGGTCTCCCGGGCGAGCACGGCCACCGGTAGCGCCCCGCCGCTGCGCCGCAGCGCGGACCAGGCCTGGACGACCTCGGGCGGCACCCGGCCGGAGGGGCGCGCCAGCCTCAGCAGCGCGCCGTCCAGCGCCGCGAACCGCTCCGGCCAGTCGGAGGCCTCCTGGACCGCCTCCCGGAGGTGCGCGACCGTCGCCCCGAGCACGGCCTCCGCCGGGACGTCCAGCCCGGACAACTCCCCGGCCGGCAGCCCGAACAGCGCCCGCGCCGCGAGCGGGTGGACGGCGAGCTGGATGCCGGACTGCCGGCCGTCGTGGCTGATCAGCGCCGGCGCGGTGTGCAGGCCGCCGAGCAGCGTGGCGTACCGGCCGGGCGGCTGCGCCGGGTCCGGGTGGCCGGCCATGGTGAGCGGTTCGTCCAGGGTCAGGATGAAGGTCAGGTACGGGGACGGCAGGCCCCGGTGCAGGGCGGGCGGCAGGCCGCGTTGGCGGTAGCCCGCGTACCAGGCCACGTACGGGCGCAGCGCCGTCGCGGGCCGTACCCGGACCGCCTCGTCGACCGGGCCGCGCTCGGGCGCGGCGCCGGCGGCCATGGTGAACTCCTCCGTCACACTCCCAGTATCGGCCCGCGCCCCCGGGGCGGGCGGTGACCGCGGGTAGCCCCGGCGCGATGGGCTCGCGCACCGTCGGCGGCGTGCATAGCGTGGGAACACCGGACCATCCGGTGCTCGGGGGGAAACCTGAGGAGGAGTCCCCGTGACCACTGCGCGAGACATCATGCATCCCGGCGCCCAGTGCATCGGCGCCGACCAGAACCTCGCCGACGCCGCCCGGATGATGCGGGACATGGGCGTCGGCGCCCTGCCGATCTGCGGGGCGGACCAGAAGCTGAAGGGCATCATCACCGACCGCGACATCATCGTCCGATGTATCGCGGAAGGGCGGGACCCGGCCGCCACCAAGGCCTCGGAGCTGGGCGGCCACCTGCACTGCGTCCGTGCCGAGGACGGCGTCGACACCGTGCTCCGGAAGATGGAGCAGCACCAGATCCGCCGCATCCCGGTGATCGACGGTGACCGGCTGGTCGGCATGATCAGCGAGGCGGACCTGGCGATGGGCCACCGCGAGGGCCAGCGCCTGACGGACCAGCAGATCGTCGACTTCATGGACGGCGTCTACATGAAGCGGTGACGCCGCCCGTCCCGGTTCCGTCCGTCCCGGTTCCGTCCGTCCCGGATTCGCCGGGGCCGGGCGAGCGGGCCCCGCCCCGGCGGATCCGGGCGGGCCGGCGCTGTCGGAAGCTGCCGGAGGACACGGTTCGGCGGCGTCCGGGCCGGGGTCCGCTATGACCTTCGGCCGGTCTTTCGGCCGGAGGAGGGGAGGGGGCCGGGAATGCGGGTACAGTCCCCGGCGATGGTCGGGACCGGCCCGGTCGGCACTGGGGAGGGTGGATGGAACAGCGCGCCGTGCGGTGGATCCCGCCCGTGCTCTACACGGTGGTCCTGGTCGGTGGATTCCACCACGCGGCTTTCGCCGCAGGGGAGTTCGGCGGTGCCAGGATCACCGTGTTCGCCGGGGGCCTGCTGGCCCTGCTCGCCCTGGAGGCGCCGGGCCCGGGCCCGTCCCCGGCCGCGCGGCTGCCCGCCGAATTGCTGCTGGCGGCGCGGGTGCCGCTGATAGCGGTGGTCGCGCTGGCGGACGGCTCCGGGGTGTCGCGGGCGCTGCTGGTCCTGGTGCCGTTCACCGCGTACCTGGCCTTCGGCCTCCGGGCGGGGCTCGTCTGCGCCGCCGGGTGCGTCGGGCTGCTGCCGGCCGGCCTGACCGTCCTGGCGCCGGGGTGGTGGGTGCGGCCGGACTCCGTGTCGGACGTGCTGGTGTTCGGCCTCGTGCTGCTCCTGGCCCTGTCGACGGCCGGGGCGGCGGTCCGCGAGCGGGAGGCGCGGGTGCGGCTGGCCGGCTGCGCGCGGCGGGTCGCCGAGCTGTCCACGGCCGAGGAGCAGCACCGGGCGGCGGCGGTCCTGCACGACAGCATCGTGAGGCAGGCGCTGGAGAACCCCCGGAAGGCGCCACCGTTCACGATGCAGGGCGAACTCGTCCGCCAGGCGACC
>NZ_BAAAKJ010000341.1:0-7262 GCF_039527695.1 Kitasatospora putterlickiae | reverse complement strand
GCCGAATGGCTTTCGGCACCGCGCCCGACCCGATCAGCAGGTGAGGACCGGCGCCGCCCAGTCGGCGTGGTCGCTGTTGGTGCCGTCGCCGCCGTCGGTCACCACGAGCCGCAGCTCGGTGGCCCCGTCGAGTGCCGCGGTGAGCTGCTTCACCCCGGAGGCGGCGGTCATCCGCCCGCTGTCGGCGACCTTGGTGTCGTCGGCGAAGATCTGGAAGGAGACCGAACCCCGGCCCTGCGCCTCGGCGTCCACCCCGACGTCGGTGCTCAGCGCGGAGCAGGAGCCGCCGAGGTAGTAGACGATCTCGCTGAACGCGTTGACGCCCAGGCCCTTCTGGTAGGTGGCGCTCCCGATGGTGATCGTGGAGCCGTCCCGGGCCTGGTTGCCGCCGTTGCTCATGTCCCGCTCGACCGGGCCCCAGCTGTTGCCCGCGGCGGACCAGGCGACGTCGGAGAGCTGGTACGTCCCGGCGGCCGGGCCGTCGCCGCAGGCGATCCGGACGTTCGCCCAGTCGGCGTGGTCCCAACTCGTGCCGTCGCCGCCGTCGGTGACCACCAGCCGCAGCTCCTGGGCCCCGGAGAGGTCGGCGGTGAGCCGCTTCGCCGGGTCCTGGCCGGTCACCGGACCGCTGTCGGCGGCCTTCACCCCGTCCTTGTAGACCTGGAAGACCACCGAGCCGTTGCCGTACGCGTCGTCGTCGATGCCCACGTCGGTGACCAGGTTGCGGCAGGCGCCGCCCAGGTGGAAGCCGATGTCGCTGGGGGCGTGCACCCCCAGGCCGTAGTTGTACGGCACGCCGCGCACGGTGATGGTCGGCCCGTCGCCCGCCGCGTGGTCGCCGTTGCTGCGGTCGCGCTCCACCGGGCCCCAGAAGTTGGCGGCGGAGGTGAACGGGAGATCGCTCAGCCGGGTCACCCCGGTGGGCGGGGCGACCGGCGAGCTCGGGGTGACCCGGAACATCGCCGTGCCGTGCCCGGGCACGACCGCGCTGATCGCCCCGGTGCTGCTGGTGCTCTGCTTGGACCACAGGTCCTTGACCGTGTAGGAGGCGGCGCCCCCGATGCCGACGGCCGACGCGGTGGTGCTGATGGTGGCGTCGTAGGAGCCCTCGTTGGTGAGGGTCACCGAACGGCTGCCGTCCGCCAGCGGCTTGCTCATCACCACGAGCCCGTTCTCCCGGGTGACCACCGAACCCTGCCGCCCGAGCGGGTCCTGGTCCACCGCGATGACGTCCTTGTTGGTGAGGATCTCCAGGGTCTCCGGCTCGGCGCCGCGCAGGTCGCTGCCGATCATCAGCGGGGCGGCCATCTGCGCCCAGAGGCTGAAGTGGGTGCGGTACTCGGTGCCGGTCATGCCGCCGTTGCCGACCTCCAGCATGTCCGGGTCGTTGAAGGCGCCGGGCTTGGCGTAGTTGGCCAGGCCCTGGTTGGTCTGCGCGATGGAGATCATGCTCTGCCAGTTGTCGCTGATGTCACCGGTGGTGCGCCACGAGTTGCCCACCGGCTGCGCCCAGTTCCACGGCCCGGTGCTGCCCCACTCGCAGATGCTGTAGAGGATCGGCCGGCCGGTGCGCTTCAGCGCCTCGCCCATGGCCCGGTACCGGGTCTGCGCGTCGACGCCCTTGTTGTTGCAGTTGTCGTACTTGAGGTAGTCGACGCCCCAGGACGCCCAGAGGTCCGCGTCCTGCTGCTCGTGGCCGAGGCCGCCGGGGAAGCCCTTGACGTCACAGGTGTGGTCGCCGGCGCTGGAGTAGATGCCGAACTTCAGCCCCTTGCCGTGCACGTAGTCGGCGAGCGCCTTGATGCCGTGCGGGAAACGGACCGGGTCGGGCACCAGGTTGCCGGCCCCGTCGCGCTCGGGCAGCGCCCAGCAGTCGTCGAGGTTGATGTACTGGTAGCCGGCGGCCTTGAGGCCCTTCTCGACGAAGACGTCGGCGATGCCCTTGATCATCGCCTCGTTGAACTGGTCCCCGCAGTAGGTGGAGTTCCAGTTGTTGAAGCCCATCTGCGGCGTCAGGTTGAGGCCGTTGTCGAGGGCCGCGGCCGGTGGTGCGGTGGCGAGTTGGAGCCCGATGGTGAGGGCGCCGCCCCCGGCCGTCAGGGCGAGCGCGGTCAGTGCGGCCGCGAAGCGGCGGCGTGGTCGGAGATCGGGGGTGGGCAAGAATCCTCCAGGTGAGGGAACCGGAAAGGGAGGGCGGGCCGGGGGAGTCGGCCCGAGGTCGGAAGGGGGGACGGGGCGCGGCCGGTCAGTTGAGCAGCGTCCAGGCCTGGCCCGGGGCGGCCGGGTTCGGCGGGTTGAGCACGACGGCGGAGGTCGGCGCGCTCTGCGGGGCCTCCAGGGCCAGCCCGGTGGCGACGTTGGTGATGGTCAGCGCCCCGGTGGTGGTGTTCTGCACGACCCGCCACTTCTGGTGCGGGCTGGCGGGGTCCCAGCGGTTGAGCACCCAGGCGGCCGAGCCGGTCCCGTTGCCACCGGTCAGGGTGCCGTGCACCTGGGTGGGCGTGTTGCAGTTGTCGGTGATGCGCACGGTGCCGTCGGGGTTCGGCGTGAACGTCCACTGCTCCGAGGTGTGCCAGTCCCACCAGGTGTTGATGTCGGTGGTCGAGCCGTCGGGCGCGGCGCACATGCCCCGCACCTCCAGGGCCTGGCCGCCGGTGCCGCCCGCGCTGATGCCGTGGTAGCGGCCGTCGCCGACGACCGCGGCCGGGACGGTGACGGGCAGCGGCTTGAGGCGGTACAGCGCGACGCCGTGCGCCGGCACCCAGGAGCCGACGGCGTTGGTGAAGGTGCCGGTGGCGCCGCTCCAGAGGTCCTTGACCGTGTAGCCCGGGCCGCCCAGCCCGAGCTCGGCGAGCGTCTTGCTGACGTACCGCCAGTCGGACGGGTCCTGGTTGACCAGCAGCACGGCGGTGTCGCCGTCGGCCAGTTGGCGCTTGAGCACGACCGGGGCGGTGGGGTTGTCGGGCGGGGCGCCGACCAGGGTGGCGGGTTTGGCCAGGCGGTCCTGGTCCAGCGCGATGACGTCGGTGTTCTTGTAGACCGCCAGCGCGGAGTCGCTGATGCCGGTGGTCCAGCTGACGCCGTGGTCGTTGTGGCGGGAGTCGGCCGCGGTGCGCAGGTCGGCTCCCGCGATGAGCGGGGCGGCCAGCATCGCGAGGATGGACATCTCGCTGCGCGCCTCGTCGTCGGTCATCGGCTTGTGGCAGAGACAGGTGTCGGTGGTGCCGTAGACGCCGTAGGGGGACAGCCAGCCCGCGAACATCATGTCGAGGTCGTTCCAGCTGCCCGGCCGGACGTTGCCGGGGTACTCCAGCGCGGTGCGCAGCTGGCCGTTGTAGAGCACGCCGTCCAGGTCGGGGCCCCGGTCGCCGCCGATCCGGCACAGGTTGGCGACCTGCCCGCACCACTTCCCGGTGGGCGCGTAGCCGGGCGCCTCGCGTGCGGGGGTGCCGGCGGCGATCACCACGGGGTCGGTGCGGGCCGGGTCGTCGGCCGCCAGCAGGTACGGCACTCCGGTGTGCACCGGCTGGGCGGAGACGCTCAGGGTGACCCGGGGCCGGTTCCGCGCGTCGGTGGCCGCGTCCAGCGCCCGGCGGAAGTCCTGGGCACGGGCGTAGAGCGAGCGGGTGAGCTCCCGGCCGATGCCCTGGGTGTAGTAGTTGTGGCCGTCCGGTCCGACGATCTGCGGTCCGTACGGGCAGTCGTCGTACTTCACGTAGTCGACGCCCCAGGCCACGAAGTCGGCGGCGTCGGTGCTCTCGTGGCCCAGGCTGCCGGGGCGGCCCTGGCAGGTGGTGTAGGTGGTGGTGGCGTAGAGGCCGAACCGCATGCCCTTGCTGTGCGCGTACCAGGCGAGGTACTCGATGCCGTTGAGGGTGCGGCCGTCGACGGTGTGCGAGGGGAAGCGGGAAGGGTCGGGCACCAGGTGGCCGCTGGTGATGTCGCGGCCGGTGCCGTCGGTGCCGCTGACCGGGTTGCCGTTGGGGTCGTAGAGCTGCATCGCGCCTTCGGCGGTCTTGGCGAAGTCGGCGCTCTGGCCGTCGCGGTGGCCCAGCGACCACCCGTCGTCGACGGTGACGGTGTCGTAGCCGGCCGCGACCAGGCCGCGGGCGGCCATGAAGTCGATGGTCTGGAGGACCTGCTCCTGGGTGACGGCGGTGCCGAAGATGTTCCAGGAGTTCCAGCCCATGGGCGGGGTGAGGGCCTGTCCGTTCTCGACGGTCCCGGTGGTGGGCGCGGCGGTGGCGGGCGCGGCCGAGGGGCCGAGGGCGAGCGTGCCGAGGCCGGACGCGGCGAGGGCCAGCGCCAGCAGGGTGCGGGACACGAATCGGGGTGCGGTTCTGCGCATGGGCGCTCCAGGGGGCGCGAGTGGGGGCGCATGAGGTTCACTGGTGAAGGGGAGCCGCAATGGTGCTTTCTGTCTTCTTTTCAAACAGAAAGCAACGCAGCATAGCCATGGCGGGAGTCGGCACTCAAGAGGGCGTCTTGGCATCAAGGGTCTTGACGCCCCATCAGCTACGGGTGTGATATTTCACATCGCGTTGAAATCTGTTTGGTTCTGCTGATGAGGAGTGGTCCCCGCCATGACCGGAAGCACCAGCCGCCGCGCTGCGGCAGGCTCCCTCCTGCTGGCCCTCGGCCTGACCGCCGCCTGCTCCGACGGGCAGGAGACGACCACCGGCGCGAGCTCGGCGGCGCCCGTCAGCGGGAAGATCTCGATCACCTATCTGCAGAAGCAGGGGGACCAGGAGTACTTCATCGGCGAGGCCGCCGGGGCGAAGGCCAAGGCCGCCGAACTCGGCGTCGACCTCAAGGTGGTGAACCTCGGAAACGACGCCAACAAGACGGTCAGCGAGGTCCAGGCGGCCGTCGCCCGGAAGACCAACGGCGTGATCATCGTCGTCCCCGACCCGGCCGTCGGACCGCAGGTCGTGCGGACCGTCCAGGACGCCGGGATCACCCTGCTCACCTCCGACGACCAGGTCTGCGCCACCGGCCCCGACCCGGCCGCCTGCGCCAAGGCCGACCTGGTGCCCCGGATCGGCTTCAGCGGCGCCCAGATGGGAGCCGAGGTCGGCCGGCGCGCCGCCGAGGAGTACACCAAGGCCGGCTGGACGGCGGCCGACACCCGGGTCCTGTCGGCCTGGAAGCAGGACGTCACCGTCTGCGGGGACCGCGTCAAGGCGGCCAAGGAGGCCTTCGACGCCGCCGTCCCCGGGGTCCGGACCATCGACGTCGCCACCGACAACACCCCCACCGGCGCGCAGGACAAGGTCGCCGCGACCGTCACCGCCAACGCGGGCGTCAAGCACTGGGTGGTGTGGGGCTGCAACGACGAGAACGTGCACGGCGGCGTCACCGCCCTGCGGAACGCGGGCGTCGGCGCGGACGACGTGATCGGCGTCGGCCTCGGCGCCTACCTCGCCTGCAAGGACTGGGGCTCCGGCAAGCCGACCGGGATGAAGGCCGCGCTGTTCATCAACGGCAAGGAGGTCGGCGCGCTCGCCGTCCAGACGATGTACGACAAGCTCAAGAACGGCAAGGACCTCCCGGCCGAGCTGTTCGCGCGCGCCACCATGGTCGACGCGGCCACCTGGCAGGGCGCGGGGGTCACCTGTGGCTGACCGGGCCGCCACGGAGCCGGCCGGCGCCCGGCCGCCCGGCCCGCCGCCGGGCGGCAGCGGCGTCGTGGCCGTCACCAAGACCTTCGGCGCCGTGCGGGCCCTGAGCGAGGTCACCCTCGACTTCCCCCGGGGCGCGGTCACCGCCCTGATGGGCGAGAACGGCGCCGGCAAGTCCACCCTGCTCAAGATCCTCACCGGCGACCACCGGCCCACCGGGGGCCACGTCCTGCTCGACGGCCGCCCCGTCGAGCTGCGCTCCCCGGCCCAGGCCCGCGCCCTCGGCATCCGGATCGTCCCGCAGGAACCCGAGATCGTCCCGCACGTCTCGGTCGCCGAGAACGTCCACGCCGGCGCCCTGCCCACCGGCCGAGGCCGCCGGCTGGACCGCGCCGAGCTGCGCCGCCGGACCACCGCCGACCTGGAACGGCTCGGCTTCACCGGCGTCCTCGACCCCGACCTCCCCGGCTCCCGGCTCACCGCCGCCCAGCGCCAACTCGTCGAGATCATGCGGGCGCTGACCGGCGAGGCCAAGCTGATCGCCTTCGACGAGCCCACCTCCTCGCTGTCCGAGCACGAGGCCGACACCCTCTTCGCGCTCATCGGCCGGCTGCGCGACCAGGGCATCGCGGTCGTCTACGTCTCCCACCGCATGCGGGAGATCTTCCGGCTGGCCGACCGGATCGCCGTGCTGCGCGACGGCGCGCTGGCCGGCGTCCAGGACGCGCGCGACACCACCGAGGACGAGCTGGTGCGGCAGATGGTCGGCCGCGACCTGTCGGCGATGTTCGTCCGTGGCGGCGTCGCCACCGACCGCGTGGTGCTGCGGGCCCGCGGCCTCACCACCGACCACGTGCGCGACGTCGACCTGACCGTCAGGGCCGGCGAGGTCGTCGGCCTGGCCGGACTGATCGGCGCCGGACGCTCGGAACTCGCCCTCGCGCTCGCCGGGGACCTGCCCGTCCGCTCCGGCACCGTCACCCTGGACGGACGGCCGCTGCCCACCGGCAGCCCCGGCCGGGTGATCCGCGCCGGCCTCGGCCTCGCCCCCGAGGAGCGCAAGGCCCAGGCGCTCTTCCTGCACCGGTCGATCCGCGACAACACCTCGATCGCCGTCCTGGACCGGCTGCGCCGCGGACGCTTCGTCAGACGCGCGGCCGAACGCGAACTGGCCCGCGAGTACACGGACCGGCTGCGGGTGCGCGCCCCGTCGATCGAGCACGAGGTCCGCAAGCTCTCCGGCGGCAACCAGCAGAAGGTGGTGCTCGCCCGCTGGCTGGCCCGCCGGCCCGGGCTGCTGATCCTCGACGAGCCGACCCGCGGCATCGACGTCGGCGCCAAGGCCGAGATCCACCGGATCATCGCCGACCTGGCCGAGGAGGGCGTCGCCCTGCTGGTGATCTCCTCCGAACTGCCCGAGCTCCTGGGCCTGGCCGACCGGATCGTGGTCCTGCAGAACGGGCGGGTCACCGGCGAACTCGACCGCGCCGACGCCACCGAGGAGGCCGTACTCCAGCTCGCCATGGCCGACGACATCACCGCGGCCGACGCCACCGCCCGCCCGACCTCCCCGGGAGCACCCCGATGACCAGCGCCACCACCCCGCCCGCCGTCGGCCGGCCCGGCCCCGGCGAACCCGGC
>NZ_BAAAKJ010000340.1:18649-33513 GCF_039527695.1 Kitasatospora putterlickiae | reverse complement strand
GCTGCTTTGCCTACCGGCCTTGACATGCAGGCCCCACGCCTAACTGAACGGCATTGCCGCTAGTACTCCCGTGGGAGTTCTCCCTGCGCCCCGCTCACCAGCTCACGGGCAGTGAGCGCATCCCGTAGATGAACGACTCGGTACGGAACTCGCGCTCGCCGGTCGGCCGCAGCCCCGGCAGTCGGCGGAACAGCGTCTCCAGGGCGATCTGGAGTTCGGCGCGGGCCAGCGGCTGGCCCAGGCACTGGTGCACGCCGAAGCCGAACGCCAGGTGCCGCCGGGCGTCCCGGTCCAGGTCCAGCTCGTCCGTCGCCCGCCGGCCGGCGCCGCCGAACACCGCCTCGTCCCGGTTGGCGGTGGAGAGCATCGCCATCACGCCCTCCCCGGCCCGGACGGTGACGCCGCCCAGCTCCACGTCCTCCAGCGCCACCCGGGGCAGGCCGGTGTGCACGATGGTCAGCAGCCGCAACAGCTCCTCCACCGCGCCCGGCAGGGTGGCCGGGTCGGCCAGGCCGGGGATCTGCTCGGGGTGCTCCAGCAGCAGCGCGGTCGACAGCGCGATCATGTTCGCGGTCGTCTCGTGCCCGGCGATCAGCAGCAGCACGGCCATGCCGGCCACGTCGTCCGGGGTCATGTCGTCCCGCGCCGCGAGCCGGCTGAGGACGTCGTCCTCCGGCTGTGCGCGCTTGCGGGCCGTCAGGTCGGCCAGGTAGGTCCGGACCTCCTCCTGGGCCTCCCGGAGCTGCTCCACGGTGCTCTCCTGGCTGAGCATCGTGCGGCTCAGGCTCTGGAAGCGGTCGTGGTCCTCGTACGGCACGCCGAGCAGCAGGCAGATCACCAGCGAGGGCACCGGCAGCGCGAAGTCGGTGACCAGGTCGGCCGTGGTCCGGCCCGCGGTCATCCGGTCGAGTGCCTCGTCCACGATCCGCTGGATCTCCGGGCGCAGCGACTCCACCCGCTTGACCAGGAATTCCCCGGTGAGCATGCGGCGCTGGCGGGCGTGCTCGGGGTCGTCGAGGCGCAGGAAGTCCGGATTGTCGGTGATCAGCTCGCGAGCGCCGGCGATCAGCAGCGGGAAGGTCGGGTGACGGATGTCGGCACTGAACCGGCGGTCGGACAGCACGGTGCGGACCTCGGCGAAGCCGGTGACCAGCCAGCAGAGGTCGCCGTCGGGCAGCTCGGCCCTGGTCACCGGCCCGGTGGCGGCGGCCTCGGAGTACGCGGGCGGCGGGCCGAACGGGCAGCCGCCGGAGTGCCGGGCCGGCAGCGGGAGGACGGGGGTGGTGGGTGCGCTGGTCAAGGCGGGGGGTTTCCTCACGTCGTGGGTGTTCTCGTGGGGTCTGGGGCCCGGGAAGGGTCCCGGCGGCCTGCGGGGCCGGCGGCGGGGGTCCGTCAGGCCCCGGTCCGCGCGGGCTCGTCCCCGGTGATGGTGATCGCCCGGCCCGGGCAGAGCTCGGAGGCGAGCCTGACGTCGTCGAACTGCTCGGGCAGCACAACGCTCTGACGGAGCATCACGAGACTGTCCCGGTCGTCCTGGTCGAAGACCGAGGGAGCGTTCGTCACGCACATGCCGGAGCTGCAGCAACGGTCCCGGTCGACGCTCACCTGCATGTCGGGCACCTTTCGCCAGGGCGGCGCCGACTGCCCGGCGGCCACCTCTCGTTGTCACGGTCAACCTAGCCGTCACCGGTCCGTTCACGGAGGGGTGCGGTGGCCGGATCGAGAATGGCCGATTCGGCCCCCGTGGGTGAACCCCCGTCGCGGCGTAGTGCGTTACGGCCCGCGGTACTTCGCCGGCCGGGTCGGCGGACCAGGCCGCGCGGACGGTCTCACCAGCCCTTGAGCGGTGGCCAACTCCCTTGCGGGGGCCACCGTGTCGGCCTCGGCGGCGCTCCTGTCCGGGCGGTAGCGCACCGCCCGGGCGAACCGCGGGGCCGGCCCGGTGGGGCAGCGGGGGCTGCCCGGCGGGGTAGCGGAGGCCGGCCGGCAGGGTAGCGGAGGCTGCCCGGGAGGGCCAGCCCGGTGGGGTGGCGGGGGCTGCGCCGGAGGCCGTCGAAGGCGACCTCGACGACCGGTTCCGGCCGGACCTGGCGGCCCCCGCGCGGGGCGGGGTCCCGCCGGCCCTCGGGCTCAGCCCGCGCGGTGGGTGATGAGTGCCTCCAGGCCGTCGAGGATCCGCTCCAGGCCGAAGTCCAGTGCCTGGTCCCGCCCGTCCGGTGAGGCCATGGCGGCGGCGAGGGCGGGGAAGCGGTCCGCGTGCCGGTGCACGAGCGGGCCGAGGAGGGTGAGGAATTCGGCCTCGGGTCGGCCGTTCGGGCGCGTCGCGCGGACCTGCTCGGCGATGCCCCGGACGTGGCCGGTCAGCAGCACGGCGGCGTCCATCCGCTCGGCGCCGGTCAGCCCCTGGCCTTCCAGGGCCGCCAACGCCCGCTCCAGCCAGCCGAGTTCCCTGGGGCCCATCACCCGCGGTCCCACGGTGGCGTCGAGCAGCCACGGGTGTTCGTTGAAGGCCGCCGCCAACTGCCGCGCCCAGGAGGAAAGCCGCTCCCGCCAGCCGAGACCCTCCGCGGCCGCCGCCGGTTCGCCGACGGCGGACTCCACCATGAGCGCGACCAGTTCCGCCTTGCCGGGCACATAGCGGTAGAGCGACATCTTGGTGAAGTCGAGCAGCCCCGCCACCCGTTGCATCGAGACGGCGCCGAGGCCCTCGGCGTCCGCGATCTCGATGCCCGCCGCGGCGATCCTGGCCAGGCTCAGCGCGGGCTTCGGCCCCCGGGACGGCTTGGCGGGCGGCTCCCAGAGCAGCCTCACCGCCGCGTTCGCTTCCTCGCCCACGTCCACTCCGCCCCGCTCCGTCCGGCGTTCCGGCCGCCCCTTGCGAGGCGGCATAACTGTGTCTACCGTACACAGCAATAAACAGTGTCCGCTGGACGCAATTGCCCGGCGGTCGTGGACGGAGTGGTTCTCATGAGCAGCGCCAAGGTTCTGATCTCGGGCGCGAGCATCGCCGGCCCCGCACTGGCCCACTGGCTGGGGCGGTACGGCTTCGAGGTCACCGTCGTCGAGCTGGCCCCCGCCCTTCGCGGCGGCGGCCAGGCGGTGGACTTCCGCGGCGAGACGCACCTGACCGTGCTGGAGCGGATGGGCGTGCTCGACGAGCTGCGCGCGCTCGACACCGGCGGCAGCCCGATGACCTTCGTCGACCGGCACGGCCGCCGGCTCCTCCACCTGCCGGCCGACTTCGCGGGCGGGGACATCGAGGTCCCGCGCGGCGAACTCGCCCAGGTGCTGCACCGGCACAGCCTCCCGCACGCCGAGTACCTCTTCGGCGACACGGTCACCGCCCTGGAGGAGGAGCCCGCCGGCGTCCGGGTGGCCTTCCGGCACGGCGCGCCCCGCACGTTCGACCTGGTGATCGGCGCCGACGGGCTGCACTCCAACGTCCGCCGGCTGGCCTTCGGCCCGGAGGAGCGCCACGTCCGCCACCTCGGCTACTACGCCGCCACCTGGCAACTGCCCAACTACCTCGGGCTGCCGCCCGGTTCGGTCGGACTCAACGTCCCCGGCCGGCTCGCCTCGGTCGGCGCCGACCACCGCGACCCGGCCCGGGCGGGGGCCTTCCTCCTCTTCGCCTCGCCCGAACTCCGGTACGACCGCCACGACACGGCCCGGCAGAAGGCGCTGATCCGGGCCGCCTTCGCGGACCTCGGCTGGGAGGTCCCACGGCTGCTGGAGAGTCTGGAACGGGCCCCCGAGCCGTACTTCGACTCGATCAGCCGGGCCGACGTCCCCGCGTGGTCCACCGGCCGGATCGCCCTGCTCGGCGACGCCGCCTGCGGGGCCACCATCGGCGGCATGGGCACCGGCACCGCCGTGGTCGCGGCCTACGTCCTGGCGGGCGAACTGGCCCGGGCCCGGGGCGACCACCGTGCCGCCTTCGCGCGCTACGAGCACGTCCTGCGCGCCTACGCCCGCGGCTGCCAGAAGGGCGGCGACCGCGTCGGCCCCTTCCTGGCCCCCGCCACCGCCACCGGCCTGCGGTTGCGCAACGGACTGCTGAACCGCCGCTGGATCCTCAACCGGATGCTGGAGTCGGGCAAGCGGATCAGCGGCCTCGACCTGCCGGACCACCCGGCCGGGCCGCCGGCCCGCTCGCGGGAGGCCGGCCGTTGATCCCGGACGTCGTTGGCCCAGGGCCGCCGATCCGGGCGGGAGGATCGGCGGATCCCCACCCCAGGGAGCACTACTCTACGAACATGCGCCGCTACCCAGTGCGGCCGGTTGAGGAGGACTCCTGTGTCGTCACCCTGTGACCCGTCCTACGCGCGCGCCGGTGATGTGGCCACCGCCGTGATGGTGATGGACTCGCGGCTCAAGGCCATCTACGACGGCAAGGGCGGGAGCGATCCCGAACAGCGGCGGATGGCCGACGACTTCGCCCGGTCGATGACCGCGGCGGACGCCGACGCGCTGCTCGACGGCGTCTGCACGCTGATCTACATGTACATGGACTGGCTGCGGACGGTCTGCGAGCGGCACGACAAGGAGGTCATCGAGCACGTGGTGCCCACCCTGGTGGCCACGATGCGGATGATGCCCAACACCTTCCGCCCCGAGGTGATCCCCACCATGGCCGGCCTGCTCATCGCCTCCGGCACCGGCCTGAGCCCCAACCTCTGGCGTGCCCAGTACGGCGACTGGACCCGGGCCGAGATGAACCCCCTGGAGGCCACCGCCGTCATCCTCGCGGAGCACATCAACCGCATGGTCGGCGACGACCAGGAGTTCGCCACCCGCTTGATCACCGACGCCCTCGCCGCCACCGACGAGGCCTGACGTCGCGATCGCCGGGCACCGGGCGTTCGGCGTCACTGCTTCTTGGCCTGCTCGTACGGGACGGCGAGGATCGCGCCCGGATTCGCCAGGTCGGTGGTCGGGGTGCCGCCCTCGCCGCGGACCATGTGCTGCCCTTCGCTGTCGGTGGCGATGTACAGCGTCTTGCCGTCCGGGCTGAGGGCGACGTCGCGGTAGCGGTTGACGGTCCGGTACAGCTCCTCGTACTTCTTGCCGTCCTTGGAGAGCTTGAAGACGGTGCCGCTCTTCATCGAGGTGACGAGGACGTCCTCCCCGAACACCTTGAGTGTGCCGGGCGCGATGGTCGGCCAGCACATGTAGGCGGACGCCGGGTCGGGGCAGACCTGCGTCGGGCCGAAGTTGTACCCGCTGTCGACGGTCGTCCCGAAGGTGCTGAGCGGGGAGACCATGTCCTTGGTGAAGGCGTTCTCCTGCGTGGTCGGCACCTGGGCCGGCGGGGTGGCCGGGTCGGGGTTGTAGGGGATGTTCTGACAGCCCCCGCTCGCCTGCGACCAGTTGGAGTAGACGTACGCCTTGTCGTCCTTCCACCCCGCGACGTTGGGCCAGCCGTAGTTGCCGCCCTTCTCGACGCGGTTGTACTCGTCGTCGGTCAGCGGGCCGTTCTCGGCCGTGTAGAGCGTGTCGCCCGCGAAGTCCATCCCGTTCGGGTTGCGCATCCCGTAGGCGTAGACGTGGCTGCGGACCCCGTTCAGCTCGGGGTTGTCCTCGGGGACGGAGCCGTCGAGGTTGATGCGCAGCACCTTGCCCTGGTAGAGCGACCAGTCCGAGGCGGAGACCTGGGCGGCGGTCGGCAGGTCCTGCGCGTGGTTCGGCAGGCAGTAGTCGGCCATGTAGTTGTGGCCCTGGTCGCCGATCGAGTAGTAGAGCTTGCCGTCCTTGCCGTACCTGATGCGGGCCGACTGGTGCTGGTTGTGCCCCGGCAGTCCGGTCAGGACGTCCTGTTCGTCGGTGAGCCGGCCGTCCGTCGCCGTGTAGCGGACGATCTTCGTCGCCGACTCGTCGCCGTCCTGGTAGGTGTAGGCGAGGTAGACGTAGTCGGTGCCCTTGTCCTTGCCGAAGTCCGGGTGCAGCGTGAAGCCGAGCACGCCGTCCTGCCCGTCCTGGCTGTGGTAGGCCGTCCCGGTGAGGTCGAGGGCCGTGGTCTTGGCGCCGCTCTGCGGGTCGACCCGGGTGACCTTGAGTCCGGACTTCTCGCTGACCCACAGCTGCCCGTCGGGGCCGTAGGCGATCTCGTACGGGTCTCCCAGCCCGTCCGTCACCACCGTCACCTGCGTCTGCGGCCTCTGCCCGGACTGGGTCTGCGTGGGCTCGGTGGCGCCGAGGGCGGCCTGCCGCGCGACGGTACCGCCGCCGGACTCCGCCTCCCCGCCACCGGAGCACGACGCGATGAGCGCGGCGGCGGGGATCAGGACGAGTGCGGCCGGGAGCTTTCTCATGGATGCCTCCCACTCGTCGTGACGACGAGTGTCATGTGTGCCGAATGAACCGGATCAGGCGATCCCGCACACGGCCGGACGTTTCCAAGGAGGATGTCGCGCGGCCGGGCGGGCCATCACCGTCGATGGGGGAGCGCCGTCGGCAGGCCGGATGGCCGCCCGACGCCCCGCCCCTCACCGTAGGTCGGCCCCCTCGGGTCCGCATCCCTCGGTGGGCCGGTCGTGTGGTGGGGGGAGGAGGCGGTCAGGCTGTCCTCGTGAACGACGAACTGAGCCTCCCCGCCACCGAACTCGTGCGGCGCACCCTGGCCCATGCGAAGCGGCTGCTGCCGGCGGCGCTCTTCCACCACAGCGTGCGGACCTATCTCTACGGACGTCTCCTCGGGGAGCAGCGCGGTCTGCGACCCGGCCGTGACTACGACGACGAGCTCCTGTTCCTCGGCTGCGTCCTGCACGACTGCGGGCTCAGCGCGGAGGGCGACGGCGACCAGCGGTTCGAGCTGGACGGTGCCGACCTGGCCGTCCGCTTCCTGGAGGGGGAGGGGGTGGCGTCGGACCGCGCGCAGGTGGTGTGGGACGCGATCGCGCTGCACATGGACCGTGAGATCGCGGAACGCAAGCGCCCGGAGATCGCCCTCGTCGCCCTCGGGGCGGGCTTCGACCTGGGAGGCGGTCCGGAGCGGCTCCCGCCCGGGTACACGGACCGCGTCCACCGGGTGCTGCCCCGGCTGCACGCGGCGGCGGTCCTGCACGACAGCATCGTGAGGCAGGCGCTGGAGAACCCCCGGAAGGCGCCACCGTTCACGATGCAGGGCGAACTCGTCCGCCAGGCGACCGGCGGGAGTTGGCCGACGTGGGAACACCTCGCCCGCTCGGCGGGATGGAACGACTACGAGGGGTACCGGCCCTGAGGTGAGGTCAGGCCGCTTCGAGCCGGGAGAAGGTGGCGGCACCGGGCTGCGAAAGCCAGACGAGTCCGGCCGAGAGACCCGGCCGCCCCGGGAAGAATCGAAGGGCCCGCTCCGGCGACACGAGCGTCATCCGCGTCTGCCCGTCGACGACGAAGAGGTGCGCCGACCCGTCGGTGTGGGCGAGCCCCCAGGCCACCACCCACCCATCGGAAGGCAGTTCGCCGCCGTCGTACACCTGGACGACGGCGAACTGCCGTGGGGCCGTGTCGAGTACGAGCCCGCACAGCTCCTGGTCGAAGGTGGGGAGGGAGTTTTGCGAGGGCGCAGCGGACATGGAAGTCTCCTACCTCTGGGGGAGTTGGACGCGACGCTGCGACCAGCAGCGGCAGCGTGCGGCCCTGATGCAGAATCAAAAATAGCCAGCCGGTAGTATGTAGTCCACCGCCTTCGGGGAATTCGTAGCGCTGCCACTCCAAAGGGTGAAGGACGCTCGGCCGTGGCGAGCGAGGAAGGGAGTAGTGGATGCCGCCCAGCAAGGTTCCGCCGAGCATCCGGCAGCGGCGACTCGGTGCGGAACTGCGCCGGTTGCGCGAGCAGGCGGGCCTGTCGGTCACACGGGCCGGGGAACTGCACGGCACCCAGCAGTCCCGCATCAGCAACATCGAATCCGGGGGATACCCGGTGAGCGCGGACCGGGTTCGGGCGCTGGCCCGGCTCTACGAATGCGCGGATGACGCCCTGATCGAGGCGCTCACCGGCATGACCGGCGGCCGCACGCGGGGCTGGTGGGAGGAGTACCGCGAGATCCTCCCAGCCGGGGCGCTCGACCTGGCGGAACTCGAACACCACGCGACGTCGATGCGGATCGCATCCGCAATCCACATCCCGGGCCTGCTTCAGACCGCTGAACATGCTCGTGCGCTGTTCCGGGATGTCGTTCCACCTTTGTCGCCGCCCGAAGTCGAGCATCTGGTCTCGCACCGCATCAAGCGGCAGACGGTGCTCTACCGCGAGCAACCGATCCCGCTCTCGGCTGTCGTCCATGAGGCGGCTCTGCGGATCGGATTCGGTGGTTCCGAGGTCGCGCGTGAGCAGTTGGAATTCCTGCTGACCGCGAGCGAGTACCCTCACATCGAGCTGAGGGTGATCCCGTTCGGGACCGGTAGCTATCCCAGTTCGGGCGCTGGGATCGTGTACTTCGTCGCGGAGGTCGCACGGTTGGACTGTGTCCAGGTGGATGGGGATCGATCCGAGTTCATCGACACCGAGCCGCAGCTCATCAAGTACCGAGCTGTGATGGATCGGCTGGAGGCGAGCGCGCTCCAGTCGAACCAGTCTCGTGACCTCATTCGCCGTATCGCCCAGAGCATTTGAGACAGGAAGAACCATGGTCGCTCACACCTGGCAGAAGTCTTCGTTCAGTGGCGACGCCGCCAACTGCATCTACCTGGCGGGAGGCGCTGACAGCGCCATCATGATCCGGGAGAGCGACGAGCCTGACGTTGTCATCGCGACGACTCCGGACCGGCTCCGCGCCTTCATAGCCGGTATTAAGACCGGGGAGTTCGACCACCTCACGCAGTAGGTCTCGTACTCTCCCTCAGGGTGAGGGCCGCTGCGGGGCAGGTGCTGACGGCGAGGCGGGCGGCGGGGTGGGTGTCTTCCGGGGGGTGGGGCTCCAGCACGACGACGAGGCCGTCCTCCTCGTCCTGGTCGAACACCTCCGGGGCGGTCAGGGCGCACATGCCGGCACCGATGCAGCGGGTGCGGTCGGCGTGGAGTTCCATGGCGGTCAGTCCTCGTCCCACGCCACGGGCAGTCGGTGCACGCCGTAGATGTTCATGTTCGTCCGCAGCGGCACCTCGTCGGCCGGCACGGCGAGCCGTAGCGTCGGGAACCGTTCGAACAGGGCCGGGAGGGCGATCGTCAGCTCGACCCGCGCGAGCTGTTGGCCCAGGCACTGGTGGATGCCGTGGCCGAAGCCCAGGTGTCCCGTGGCCCTCCTGCCCAGGTCGAGCGAGTCGGGCTCCGGGAAGCGCCGCGGATCGCGGTTGGCCGCCTCGAACGAGAGGGTGACGCTCTCGCCCGCCCTGATGAGCCGGCCCTCGACCTCCACGTCCTCCAGCGCGGTTTTGACGCCGGTGTGGGCGACCGTCAGGTAGCGCATCAGCTCCTCCACGGCCTGGGACGCCAGCTCCGGATCCCCGCGCAGGGCCTCCGCCTGAACCGGGTTGGCGAGCAGCGCGAAGGTGCCGTGGGCGATCATGTTGGCGGTGGTGTCGAGCCCGGCGGCGAGCAGGAAGCCGCCGACGCCAACGAGTTCCTCGTCGGTGAGGTCGGAGTCGTGGGCGAGCTCGCCGAGCAGGTCGTCGGAGGGCTCCGCGCGCTTGGCGGCGACCAGCTCCGCCATGTACTCCTGGAGCCCGACCATCGCGGCGTACCGGTCCTCCGGCGCCGCGTCCATGGACATGAGCGTGTGGGCGTGGCTCTGGAAGCGCCCGCGGTCGGCGTAGGGCACGCCGAGCAGTTCGCAGATCATCAACGCCGGGATCGGCCGGGCGAAGGCCTCGACCAGGTCGGTACCCGGCCCTCCGCCTTCCAGGGCGTCCAGGTGCTCGGTGGTGATCTCTTGGACGCGGTCCGCCAGTTGACGCATCCGGCGGACGGTGAACCTGCCCGCGAGGAGCCGCCGGAAGCGGGTGTGCTCGGGTGCGTCCATCCCGGTCATGTCGCCGACGGGGGCGGGCGGCACCGGGCCCTCGGGGCCGCCGGGGAACGGGTAGTGCATCAGCTCGTACCGGGAGCTGAAGCGGGGGTCCGCCAGGATCGTCCGGACGGCGGTGTAGCCGGTGGCGAGCCAGCCGACGTGGCCGTCCGGGTAGGTCATCCGGGCCAGCGGGTCGCGCTCGCGCAGCTCCGCCAGCCCGGCGGGCGGGTCGAAGGGACAGCCGGCGGTGCGCTGGGTCGGGATCGTCACCGGGGCGGTGGTCGACGGTTCCTGCTGCATGGTGTCCTCCGAAGCGGCGTGGCGCAGCCATGGCGCCATGGCCGGGGGCGTCGGTGTCCTGGTCGTTGGGCATGTTCGTGGGCACGGCTCCACCGCGCCGGCCGCCGTACGGCCGGTCGGAGGTGCCATCGAGAGCCATAGTGGCGCCATATTGGTGCCGACGCAACTCAATTTGGCGCCGAACTGGCGTCGGTGGCCGTCGGCCTGACATGTCGCCTGATCGGGCGCCGGCTCCCCGCTGCCAGGTAGTTCATATGACTGATTTCCCGGCTTGTCCGCGCCCGCCTGCCGGGCGCGCCCGCGTCGGCGGGTGAGCGTGGTGCCGTTCTGTACTCATCGACCGATCGACGTTCCAGGGGCCGCCCGGTCCGATCGGCCGGCACGGAGGGCTGGTTCGCCATGGTTCGGACGTGGTCGGGATCCCGACGGAGACGGTGCGCGTCCCTCGTGGCCGCACTGCTGACCTGGGGGGCGGTGGTGCTGGCCGTACCGCCCGTGGTCGTGGCCGATCCGGGCCCGGCAGACCGGACGCCCGCCGCCGCCCGGGCCGCGTCGCCCGCGTCGCCCGGATTACCCGTGTCGCCCGCGTCGGCGGCACCGCGGGCGAAGCGGGCCGTCGAGGTCGACGTGACGACCAACGTCGCCGGGCCGACCAGCGGGTCCGCGGGCCAGGAGTTCACCTACACGGTGACCATGAGCAACAACGCGCTGACCGCCGCCGACGGAGCGCCGTTCACCGTGACGCTGCCGGCCGGCGCGACGAACGTGGCGGCGAGCTGCTCGGCCGCCGCCGGCGCCGCCTGCCCCGGCACGCTGACCGTGTCGGACACCCAGGTCTCGGGCACGGCGGTGAGCCTGCCCCACCTCGGGGTGCTGACGCTGACCGTGACCGGCCGCTTCGGAGCGCCCTCGGCGTCGTCGGTGACGGCGTCCTCCCACATCGACCCGCCGCCGGGGGCCACGGACTCGGACCCGAGCTCCAACGACAGCTCGGTCAGCACGACGGTCAGCAACCAGATGAGCCTGCGGGTCACCAAGTCCCAGTCGTCGACCACGATCCTGCCGGGCCAGCCGAACACCTACACGGTGACCTTCGGCAACGAGGGCAACGGCTGGGCGGACGGCTCGACGATCCGCGACTACCTGAGCGCGGCGCAGTCGCTGTACACGTCGTACGCCGTGCACATCGTGTCCTGTGACGGCACCGGCGGGGTGAGCTGCCCGTCGTTCATCACGGACACCACGGCCACCAACAGCACCATGATCTTCTCCGGTGTGATCGGGGCGTTCCCGCCGGGCGCGAAGCTGACGGTGGTGATGACGGTGGACCCGTCCGGTCCGGAACCGGCGTGCTCGTCGTCGCCGCGCGCCGACGTCGTCGGCAACACCGCCAACATCTTCGCGCCGAACGGTGTGACCAACACCCTGTCCAACCAGGCGTACGTCTCGGCGACCGGCCTCACCCCGCCCGAGTGTCCGCGCACGAACATCTCCGTCACCAAGACGCAGAGCGACACGCAGATCCTGCCGGGCCGGCCGAACACCTACACGGTCACCTACCGGAACAACGGCCCGAACGCGGCCGACGGCTCGACCATCCGCGACTACCTGGCCTCGGCGCAGAGCATCTACACCTCCTACGCCGTGCACATCGTCTCCTGCGACGGCACCGGCGGCGTGACCTGCCCGTCGTTCGTCCAGGACACCACGATCCCCGAGAACATGATGGTCTACTCCGGTGAGCTGGGCGCGTTCCCGCCCGGCGCCGCGCTGACCATCGTCATGACGGTCGACCCGGCGGGCACGCCCACCAGGTGCAACAGGAATCCGACCGCCGACATCGTCAGCAACACCGCGCAGCTGTTCACCGTCGCGCCGCTGGTCAACTCCGGCAACAGCACGGCGGGGACCAGCGCGACCGGGCTGACACCCGAGCGCTGCCCGGAGACGAACATCTCCGTCACCAAGACCCAGGCCAACACCGTGATCCTGCCGGGCATGCCCAACACGTACACGATCACGTACGAGAACAACGGGCCGAACCCCGCGGACGGATCCTTGATCCGGGACTACCTCAGCTCGCCGACGACCCTGTTCCGCTCGTACGCCGTGCACATCGTCTCCTGCGACGGCACCGGCGGCGCGTCCTGCCCGTCGTTCGTCCAGGACACCACGATCCCCGACAGCGCGATGGTCTACTCCGGTGAGCTGGGCGCGTTCCCGCCCGGCGCCAAGCTGACCATCGTGCTGACCGTCGACCCGGCCGACCCGACCCCGCTGGCGGCCTGCCCGAACACCGCCACGGTCGTCGGCGACAACGCGGACTTCTTCGTCGCGTCGCCGCTGGTCAACACCGGCAACAGCTCCGCCGGCGCCACGGCGACGGCTCCGTGCGCGGACATCGCCGTCAACAAGGCGGTGGAGCCGGCCGCGGTGCAGGCCGGCGAAGCCGTCACCTACACGATCAAGGTATCCAACGCGTCGCCGCAGACGGCGCGGTCGGTGGAGTTCTCCGACCCGCTGCCCCCGGCCACCGCCTTCGTCTACGGCTCGGCGACCTGCGTGGCGAACTCCGCCGCCTCGACGTGCGGCCCGGTGGCGTTCGACCCGGTGACCCGTACCGTGACGTCCACGATCCCGCAGATCGGCGCCGGACGGGACTACGTCACCATCACCGTCACCGGCACCGCCGGGCCGATCCCCGGCACCTACCCCAACACCGCGACGGGCCGGTCCTCCACCGGCCCCGACGCGTTCCTCGACGCCATCCCCGCCTCGAACGAGAGCACCGTCTCGCTCCAGGTCTTCAACACGGCCTCCGCCATCACCGTCGTCAAGCAGCTCACCGGCCTGCCCGCCGGTGGCCTGCCCGCCCCGCTCACCTTCACCGGAACGGTCACCTGCGGCACCCAGGCACCGCAGACCTGGTCGGTCACCATCCCGGCCGGCGCGAGCGGCGCCACCGCCGCGCCGCTCACCTTCTACGACGGCCAGCGGTGCACCATCACCGAGGACCCGCCGCCCACCCCGCCCGGCGGCCTGCACTACACCGGTCCGACGGTGCTCAACCCCTCCGTCATCGACAGCCTCGGGCCGCAGGCCGACCAGCAGGTCATCAGCTCCACTCCGCTGGGCGACAACGCCGTCCTGAGCCTCACCAAGGAGGCCGACCGGGCCACCGCGACCACCGGAGACACCGTCGCCTACACCTACGAGGTCGCCAACACCGGCACCGTCCCGGTCACCGGCATGACGATCGACGAGAACGTCTTCACCGGCGGCGGCACCAAGCCCGCCCCCGTCTGCCAGAGCACCGACCTCGCCCCCGCCGCCACCACCACCTGCACGGCCGCCTACACCGTCACCGCGCAGGACGTCACCGCCGGATCGATCACCAACACCGCCACCGCGACGGCCACCGCGGCCACCGGTCCCAACCCGGTGAGCAACGAGGCGACCGTCACCGTGCGCACCGTCACCGCGCCCGGCGTCCTCCTCGCCAAGAGCGTCACCCCGGGCACCGTCGACCGGGCGGGCACCGTGCTGTCCTACTCCTTCACCGTCACCAACACCGGCGGCGTCCCCCTCACCGACGTGCACATCAACGAGACCACGTTCACCGGCTCCGGCGGCGCGCCCCTGGTCGACTGCCCGGCCGCCGCGCTCACCCTGGCGCCGGGCGACTCCGTGGTCTGCACCGCCACCTACACCACCACCCAGGCCGACATCGACACCGGCGCGATCAGCAACACCGCGACCGCCACCGGCCGGGCGCCCGCCGGTTTCGACAGCCCCGTCTCCGCGGAGGTCGGTGCCACCGTCACCGCACCCGCCGCGCCCGCGCTCGGCCTGACCAAGACCGCGACCTCCGCGGCGACGCCGCCGGTCGAAGGCAGCACGGTGACCTACCAGTTCCTCGCCACCAACACCGGCAACGTCACCCTCAGCGGACTCGGCGTCCAGGAGACGGCGTTCGACGGCCACGGCACCCCGCCCACCGTCACCTGCCCGCCCGAGGCGGGCTCCGTCGCCCCGGGTGTCGCCATCGCCTGCACGGCCACCTACACCGTCACCGCGCAGGACGTGACCGCCGGATCGATCACCAACACCGCGGCCGCGAGCGCCACCGACCCCGGCGGCCGAACCGTGCGGGCGGAGGCGACCGCCACCGTCCTGCCCGCCCAGATCACCCCGGCGCTGGCCGTGGTGAAGACCGCGTCCCCCGCCACCGTCCACCAGGCGGGCGACACCGTCCACTACACCTTCACCGTCACCAACACCGGCAACGTCGCCCTCACAGACGTGACCGTGACCGAGACGGCATTCAACGGCCACGGCACCGCGCCGGCCCCCGACTGCCCGCCGGCCGACACCGCCCGACTGCTTCCAGGGGGGACGGCGACCTGCGCCGCCGACTACACCGTCACCCAGGACGACCTGCGGGAGAAGCGGATCGAGAACACCGCGACGGCCACGGGCCACGCGCCCGACGGTGCGGCCGTCACCTCGCCCGGGTCCACCGCCCAGGTGGCCGTGGAGGTGGCCAGCCCCAGTCCCAGCCCCAGCCCCAGTCCCAGTCCCAGCCCCAGTCCGTCGCCGAGCCCGTCGCCGTCGCTGTCCCAGAGCCCGAGCCCG
>NZ_BAAAKJ010000340.1:15428-18640 GCF_039527695.1 Kitasatospora putterlickiae | reverse complement strand
AGAGCCCGAGCCCGTCGCCAAGCTCGTCGCCGAGCCCATCGCCGTCGCCGAGCCCGTCGGCATCGCCGACGTCACCGTCGCCCAGCCCGACCCACCCAAACCCGACTCACCCAAATCCGACCCACCCCGGGCCGACCCACCCTCTCCCCAGCCACCCCGGCGGCGAACTCGCGAACTCCGGGACGGCCACCGCGCCCGTCCTCGGGTACGCGGCACTGGTCCTGCTCGCCGGAACGGCCCTGGTCCGGGCAGTGCGCAGGCGCCGCCGCTGACGACGGCCGACCCGTAGACGACGGCGCCCGCCCCGGGAGGGGGCGGGCGCCGTCACCGACGCCCACGAACAGGGCATCGTCGGCGGGGCGGCCTCGACCACCATGAACCTCGGCAACGCTATCGGCCTCGCGCTGTTCACCGCCGTGGCCGACGCGGGCACCGACGGACCGGGCGGCGAGGGACTGGCCCGCGCCACGGCGGACGGCGGGTTCCTGGCCGTCCTGCTCACGGCGGCGGGGATGCTGCTGGGCCTGCTGCTCGCGCTCACCCTGCGACCCCTGCGCGCCGACACCCGTTCCGTCCCGGCGGCCGCCCCCGACCACCCCGCGGCCGTGGCGGGGTGACCCGCCCACCGAACGGGCCGGAGCGGGACGGCGCTGTCACCGTCCGCTTCGGCCCGTTCGGTGTCACTCGGCGGGGCCTCGCCAATGGCCGTCCACCAGGCGACCACGCGGGTGGCCACCCGCTCCGGCTCCGGCGGTCGCGGCGTGAGACCGAAGTGGTGCTCCAACTCGTGCCGCGGGAACCCGCTGATCTCCGTTCGGCCGGCGCCGGCGCCGAGGCGCAGGAGCAACGGGGCGAGCAGGCGGTCGTACTCGTCCGGCGCTTCGTCGACGACGCCGATCGGGTCCCACGCGTTGAGCAGGCGCCGCAGGCCGCCTTCCAGGGAGTCGGATTCAGATCGCCTCGCTCCGGAGCGCCACCCGAAAACCGCGGAACGTCGCGGCGGCGGGGTTCAGCGGGTGGCCGGGCCGGTCTCGACGTGGAGGTCCGGGCCGGTGCGGGGGAGGGCGGTCGGGAGCGGCGGTGCGACGGAGGCGGTGCCGGTCGGCGGGTCGCACAGCGTCTTGACGACGAGCGAGGCGATCGGCTCCCCGCTCGCCGAGTCGTCCTTGCCCACGTAGGGGTTGTGGGACAGGGCGAGCTGCCGGCGTCCGTCCCGGCTGCCGAGGAGGAGGGTGCTCCAGCCGGGGAGGCCGCCGTCGTGGCCCCAGGCCGGCTCGCAGCCGGGGCCGAGGTCGATCCGGACCACGCCGAGTCCGTAGTCACCGGCCGGTCCGCCGGTCGGCTTCGTGTCCGTGAGGGCGGCCATCTCGGCGGGGCGCAGCAGCCTGCCGCCGAACAGGGCGGCGTGGAAGCGGTTGAGGTCGGAGGTGGTGGAGATGCCGTTGCCCGCCGCGTCCACCATGGAGGGGTTGAGCCGGGTGATGTCGGCCGGGCCCTCCGGCATGTCGAGGTAGGCGTGGGCGTGCGGGCCGCCGAGGCCGGTCCCGGAGCCCGGGAACACGGTGTCCTCCAGATGCAGCGGGCGGACGATCCGGCGCTCGGCCTCGTGCTGCCAGGAGTGGCCGGTGACCTTCTGGATGATCATCCCGGCGAGCACGTAGTTGGTGTTGGAGTACTTCCAGCCCTGACCGGGGGCGAAGTACGGCGGGTGCTCGGCGGAGATCGCGGCCAACTGCTCCGGTCGGTAGTCCCGGTAGCGCCACCGCCCGTACGCGAAGTCCCGCACGGCGGCCTCGTCGGTGAGCTGGAACCGCTCGTCCTCGGTGTGGTTGAACAGGCCGCTGGTGTGGTTCAGCAACTGTCGGACGGTGATCGCCGCGCCGTTCGGGACGACGCCGGGCAGGTGCCGTTCGACCGGGTCGTCCAGGCGGAGCCGGCCCTCGCCGACCAGCTGGAGGACGACCGTCGACACGAAGGTCTTGGTCACGCTGCCGATCCGGAAGCGGGCGTCCGACCTGGCCGGCTGCCCGGTGGCCAGGTCGGCGGTCCCGGCGGCGCCCCGCCACTGGGGGCGCCCCGCGAGGCGGATCTCGGCGAGCGCGGCGGTCATCCCACCGTGCTCCACGAGGTACCGCAGTTCCCGCTGTCCGTCGACGCGGGGCCGACGCTCCTCCGCGGACCCGGTCCCGGCCGTGTCCGCACCCCCCGCCGCCACCGCCGCCGTCGGGGCGAGCGTGATGACGGTGGCCCCCGCCAGGGCGACGGCGGCGAGCCGTGTTCCCAGCCGGCCGCGCCGGTGCGGCGTCCGAGCCTGATCGATGGTCATGGTGCCCGCCCTTCCGGCCCGGTTTCGGGCCTTCGGCACCCACGATGGCGGCTGCCGCGCCCCCCGCGCGTCCTCCTGCGGGCGGCACCACCATGGGCGGCGAGGAGGGGGTGATGGCGAGTCAAATCATCTTCGAGGGGATTGACTTGGCCGTCTTCCGACGTCAGCGGACGTGCGCTCCCGTCGCGCGTTCGGATGAATGCGCCGCTCAACTCCGGTGGTTGGTGAGCGATCGGTGCTACCAATGGCGGTGCCGCCAGCGGCCGAGCGCTCGGGTCCGAGCCGGGCAGGCCTTTCTGGTCGCACGTCTTTCGCATGTCCACCCACAGCGAGAACGGAAACCCCCCCCCATGGCAATCGCACTCCGCAAGACCCTCGCCGTCGCCGCGCTCGCGCTGACGGCGTCCTTCCTGCCGGCCGGTCAGGCGGGGGCCTCCGACGCCGCCCAGCCGTCGCCGCGCGTCCCCGGCCGCTACTGCCTGGGCAACGAGTGGAACACCCCGAACGTCGCCACCCGGCCGTGCGACACCAACGACCCGGGCCAGCACTGGGTGCTCTCGGGCCAGCAGATCTCGCTCAGCAACGCGCGGGCCTACTGTCTGGCCAACGCGTGGGGCACCGCGAACATCTCGACGAAGCCGTGCAACCCCAACGACCAGGGGCAGTACTGGACCGTCACCGGCCAGCAGATCGCCCTCACCTTCGCCCCGGGCTACTGCCTGGCGAACGCGTGGGGCACCCCGAACGTCTCGACGAAGCCGTGCGACCCCAACGACCGCGGGCAGCACTGGGTGATCTTCGACGACCAGATCAGCCTGGCGCTCGTCTGATCCCGGGCCCCCGGGTCCGGCCGGACCCGGGGTGATCCGCGCGAGGCCGTGCCCGG
>NZ_BAAAKJ010000340.1:0-15397 GCF_039527695.1 Kitasatospora putterlickiae | reverse complement strand
GTCGGCGGCGGTGACGCCGTGGTGCTCGTCATCGCGGGCGCCGGACAGCACGGCGTCGAGGAGGCCGGGGTAGCGGGCGTCGAGGTCCTCGCGGCGCAGGCGCAGCAGGTTCTCCCGGCCGGAGGGCAACTGGTGGATGACGCCGCTGTCGCGCAGCACCCGCCAGTGGTGCGTCATCGTCGACTTGGCGGTGACGCCGATCGCGGTGAGCACGCTCCCGCAGTTGTGCGCCCCGCCGCCGTCCAGGACACGGACGGCGGAGAGCCGGACGGGGTTGCCGAGGGCGGTCAGGACGTGCTCGACCCGGATCTGCTCGCGGGCGGGGTGGCGGTAGCTCATTGTCCCACCGTAACGCGACGGTTGACGGGGCCGTCCGGCTCCGCCAGCCCCCTGCCGCACCCCGGGGCCGTGCGGGTGCGGCAGGGGAGGGGCGTCAGGAGTGGATGCCCTGGCCCGGGGTCAGGATCCCGGCCGGGTCGAAGCGGTGCTTGGCGGCCACCGCGCGCCCCCACCGCGCGCCGTAGTGGCGGCGCCACTCGGCGCGCGTGACGTCCGGGATCGCGCCGATCAGGTACCGCTTGCCGCCCAGCGACACCGCGAGGTCGTACAGCCGGCGGTTGCGGCGCAGCGCGGCGGCGTGGTCGGCACCCGGGAACGGGAAGGACAGCAGGTCGAAGTGGAAGCCGACCAGCTCGTCCGGCATCACGGTCATCGGGCGGGTGATCACGTCGGTGCGGAACGGGTAGAAGAGCAGCAGGCCGGCGCCCAGGTCCTCCGGCGTCAGCAGCGCGACGGCCTCGCGCATGAACGCCTCGGTGGTCGAGGCGGGCAGGAACAGGCTCATCCACGGCTTGGGCTGCGACCAGAGGCCGGCCGCCTGGAGGTACCCGGCGAAGGCGTCCACCCGGAACGCGTACTCGCGCGCCGTCTGGTCCAGGAACGTCGTCTCGGCCGGCAGGCAGCGCAGACCGCGCACCAGCGCCTCCCGGTCCGGGGCGGCCGTGCCGTCGTAGTGGACGACACCCTCGACCTTGTACTTCCAGCCGGTGCCGGCGGCGTTGCGCGCGACGTCGCCGACGTGCAGGTCGAAGCGCCGCTCCAGCATCAGCTTCTCGTGGTCCGCGAGGTAGTCGGCCAGGTCGTCGTAGAACAGGCTGAGCACCAGCGCGCGCTCGCGGGCCGGCTCCAGGCGCAGGGTGGCCCGCACGATGAGGCCGGCCTGCCCGCCGCCGCCGAGCACCGCGTCGAACAGCTCGCGGTTGGCGCTCGCCGAGGCGGTCACCAGCTCGCCGGTGCCGGTGACCACGTCCACCGACTCGACGGTGTCCACCTGGAAGCCGTGGCGCTGCACACCGCCGCCGATGCCGCCGACGGCCAGCGTGCCGCCGACCGACAGGTGCAGGTAGTCCGTCAGGCTGGGCGGCAGCCAGCCCTGGGCGAGGGCGGTGTCGGTCAGCTGCGCCCAGGTGACGCCGGCCTCGACCACGGCGCGGCCGTGGGCGATCCGGAGGATCCGGTTCAGCCCGCGCGAGTCGATCGCGACACCGCCGCGCGCGGTGGCCTGGCCGTAGCTGGAGTGCGACTCCAGCTCGGCCGGGCCGCCGGTGCCGCTCTGGCCGTTCATCGCGACCGGGATGCGGTGCCGGCGGGCGAAGGCGGTCAGGGCGGCGACGTCGTTCACCGAGCCCGGGTGCAGGACGGCGCGCGGCGCGGCCGTCACCAGGTGGCCGAAGTCCCCGCCGAACCGGGCCAGGGTCTCGGCGTCGGCCACCAGGGTCCCGTCCAGCGGGGGCAGTGCGGCGAGGGCGTCGTCGGCCGCGTCGGCGGGGGCTTCGGGCGCTCCGGCGGGGGCCTCCACGGCCCAGGAGCGGCCCACGGTGTTCCACCCGATGACGGTGGCCGCCGCGCCGACGATCACGCTGCGGCGGGGCAGGGCTGACTTGCTCATTACAGATATCTCCGATCAATCGTCATATGAGCAGTGTTGTATCTCAGTCGGCACGTACACGCGCAACAGGCCCGACCTGAACGGTTCGGTGACGGTCGGTGGGGAGCGCGGGGCCGCACCCACCCCTTGGCTGAGGAATGGTCTAAGCCATTGGCCGGAAACCCTGTTGTCCGGCCCTGATGATCGGGAGAGGGTGGAGGCGTCGGGATCAAGCGCCGACACCGAGGGCGAGCTGGGCCTGGGAGAGCCCAAGGGCCTGTAAAGCCCCCGCTTCGGCTGTGGTGGTTCGAATCCATCCTCGCCCACCTCGGACCGCCCCGGGCCGGAACCACGGTCCGGGGCGGCGGCGTTCGCGCGGCCCGGCGGTACCGGGACCGGCACCCGCCCGCGTGGTACTCGCGGCGGCCGATAGGCTCGGCCGCATGTTCGTTCTGGAGCTGACCTACACCGCGCCGATCGAGCGCGTCGACGCCCTGCTGCCCGCCCACGCGGAGTGGCTCGGCGGCCACTACGCGGCGGGCGTCTTCCTGGCCTCCGGCCGCAAGGTGCCGCGCGACGGCGGCGTCATCATCGCCACCGGGGAGGACCGGGCGGCGGTCGAGGCGATCGCGCGCACCGACCCGTTCGCCGTCGCGGGGGTCGTCGAGTACCGCGTGACGGAGTTCCTCGCCACCACCGTCGCCCCCGCCCTGGAGACCCACCGGCAGCAGCTCCCCGCCTGACCACCTACCTGATCATCGGCCCGATCGCCCACCGGGCCCGGCCGGCGGCGTGCCCACGCCCCGGACGGGCCCGCCCCGGTTCGGCGACCGGTCGTGCACTGGCTACGATCGGTGAGCACGGGGCAAGGAAGCGTCTGGCCACGGGCCGGCGCACGGCGAGAAATCCAGTGGGAGTAGACGATGGCACACGCACGGGCCGGGCAGCCGGCGCAGCCGGGCGACCTGGTGGACGTGGCGCGGCTGGTGACGGCGTACTACACGCTGCACCCGGACCCGGAGGAGCCGGGCCAGCGGGTCGCGTTCGGCACCTCGGGCCACCGCGGCTCCTCGCTGGACGCCGCGTTCAACGAGGACCACATCGCCGCCACCACCCAGGCGATCTGCGAGTACCGCGCCGCCCAGGGCATCACCGGCCCGCTGTTCCTCGGCGCCGACACCCACGCGCTGTCCGAGCCCGCCCGGGCCACCGCGGTCGAGGTGCTGGCGGCGAACGGCGTGACCGTCCTGCTGGACAGCGCCGACGGCTACACCCCGACCCCCGCCGTCTCGCACGCGATCCTGGCCCACAACCGGCGCAACCCGCAGTCGCTCGCCGACGGCATCGTGGTCACGCCCTCGCACAACCCGCCCCGCGACGGCGGCTTCAAGTACAACCCGCCGAGCGGCGGCCCGGCCGGCTCGGAGACCACCGGCTGGATCCAGGACCGCGCCAACGCCCTGATCCGCGAGGGCCTGCGCGGCGTCAAGCGGGTCCCGTACACCCGGGCCCTGGCCGCGGCCACCACCGGCCGGTACGACTACCTCACCACCTACACCGAGGACCTGGTCTCCGTCCTCGACCTGGACGCGGTCCGCGCGGCCGGTCTGCGGATCGGCGCCGACCCGCTGGGCGGCGCGTCCGTCGCCTACTGGGGCCGGATCGCCGAGACCCACCGCCTCGACCTGACCGTGGTCAACCCGGCCACCGACCCGACCTGGCGCTTCATGACGCTGGACTGGGACGGCAAGATCCGGATGGACTGCTCCTCGCCCGCCGCGATGGCCTCGCTGATCGCCCGCCGCGACGAGTACGCCATCGCCACCGGCAACGACGCCGACGCCGACCGGCACGGCATCGTCACCCCGGACGGCGGCCTGATGAACCCCAACCACTACCTCGCCGTGGCCGTCGACTACCTCTACCGGCACCGCGCCGAGTGGCCCGTCGACGCGGCCGTCGGCAAGACGCTGGTGTCCTCCTCGATGCTCGACCGGGTCGCCGCCGACCTCAAACGGGAGCTGGTCGAGGTGCCGGTCGGCTTCAAGTGGTTCGTCGACGGCCTGCTGGAGGGCTCGATCGCCTTCGGCGGCGAGGAGTCGGCCGGCGCGTCGTTCCTGCGCCGCGACGGCGGGGTGTGGACCACGGACAAGGACGGCATCCTGCTGGCCCTGCTCGCCGCCGAGATCACCGCCGTGACCGGCCGCACGCCCAGCGAGTACTACGGCGACCTCACCGACCGCTTCGGTGCCCCCGCCTACGCCCGGGTGGACGCGCCGGCGGACCGCGAGCAGAAGGCGCTGCTGTCCCGGCTGTCGGCCGAGCAGGTCACGGCCGGCGACCTGGCGGGCGAGCCGGTCACCGCCGTGCTCACCGAGGCACCCGGCAACGGCGCGGCCATCGGCGGCATCAAGGTGTGCACCGAGAACGCCTGGTTCGCCGCCCGCCCGTCCGGCACCGAGGACGTCTACAAGATCTACGCCGAGTCCTTCCGCGGCCCCGAGCACCTCGCCCGGGTCCAGGAGGAGGCGCGCACCCTGGTCAACGAGGTGCTCGCCGGTCCGGCCGGCGCCTGATCCGCGCGCCCTTCGCTGGAGCGGCCGCGGCCCCTGGGGACCAAGTCCCCGGGGCCGCGGCCGCTGGTGGGTAACGGTGCCCCGCCCGCCGCCGGTTCAGGCCCGGTTCAGGGTGCGGCTGATGCCCGCCAGCACCGCCGTCGTGAGGAGCCAGCCGAGGGCGGTCAGCGAGTAGCCGAACCACTGCCGCGCCCCGGTCCAGTACCAGGCGGTGCGCTGGCCGAGCCCGCCGATCGGGATGAGCAGGTCGAGGGTGTAGACGAGGGGGTTGAAGGGGATGCCCTCGCCGGGCTTGACCTGGAGGGGCGCGCCGTGGCGGAAGACGAGGGTGCCGAGCAGGGCGAGGCCGCCCAGCCACAGCACGGCCTGCCAGGGGCGGTAGCCGTACCCGACGGTGGCGTCCAGCAGCCGGCCCCAGAGCCGGCCCGGCAGGCCGAGGGTGCGGCGGCGCCGGCGCTGCTTCTCCAGGAGCACCCGGCGGGCGTCGTCGTCGTGGCCGATCTTCCGGTACCAGGCGGCGAGTTGCTCGTAGGGCTGGGGGGAGTAGCCGGGCAGCGAGGCCAGCCAGGCCAGGCGGTGGGCGACGGGTTCGGGGGCGGCGGCGTCGCTCTGGAGGGAGGTGTAGGCGAAGCCGTCGAGGCGGGTGTCGGCGGGCCAGCTGCGGGCGTTGTCGTGCAGGACGGCGGTCTGCGCGTCCTGGAGGTCGACGGCGCCGTCCGGGGTGGCGGCGGGCGTGAGCTGGAGGTCTCCGGCGGTCAGCCGCTTGCCGTCCAGGGCCACCGCGCCGCTACCGTCCAGGACGGCGGTGTCGAGCGAGAGCCTGCTGCGGATCGCGGCTCCGGGCAGCCGGATCGAGCCGACGGCCGTGAAGCCGCCGGCCAGGACGAGGGTGGAGGCGCTGAGGTCGTCGCCGGTGAGCGCGTCGCCGCCGGGGTTGTCGATCCGGGCCCGTTCCATGAACAGGCCGCCGTTGAACCGGGCACCGACCAGTCGCAGGCCGCCGCGCGCGTGGAAGCCCTTGCGGGCGAAGCAGCCGCCGTCCATCACCAGGCCGCCGGCCCACAGCGCCCAGACGCCAGGGGCGCGGGCCGGGTCGGGCTCGCCGACGTCGAGCAGTTCGGTGGCGGTGAGCCGGGCGCCGCTGAGCCGCAGTTCGCCGGTGATGTGCGCGCGGGTGAGGGTGAGCCGTCCGTCGAGGACCGACTGCTCGAAGAAGAGGTTGCCGTCGACCTTGAGCAGCCACCCGTCGAGCCCGGGGATGCGGCAGCCGCTGAGGCTGGTGGACCTCAGCGTGGCGTCCCGCAGCACCACCTGTTCCTCGAAGTGGCAGCCTTCGAGGCGCAGTTCGCCGGCCGCCGTCAGACCGCGCAGGTCGAGGCGGCCGGTGACGCGGGCCCCGATCAGGTGCAGCACGCGGACCGGGCCGACCGGTCCGTCGGCGCCGAGCAGGGCGGTGGCTATCGCCTCGGCGCGCACCGTGCGCTCGTCACCCCAGGCCGCCCCGCCGGTCGGGTCGTCCTCGGCGGGGTCGCCGCCGGTGCGCAGGTCGACCGTCGCGCCCGTGGCGCAGGCGTCCCAGACCCGCTGCTCAGGCCCGGTCAGGTCCTGGTACGTCAGCATCCCGCCCCCCTCGGTCGGTGATCGTTCGCGGACCGCAGCCTAGCGTCCGGGGGCGGCGTCATCCTCCGCGATTACCTGACGATCCGTTGATCGGATGGATCCTGGGTGTCGGCGCTGCTGACCCGCCGCCTCCCCGTTGGTAGGTTGGCTCGCCGAGCCGATCCGCATCGTCATCGCCCGGGGGACACGTTGAGCCAGCCGCCGCAGTACCCGTACGGCCCGAACGACCCGTACCAGCAGTCGCCGCCGATGCCCCAGCAGCCGCCCGTGCCGCCGCAGCAACCCCCGCCGCACCAGCCGCCTTTGCCGCCGCAGCAACCGCCGGCCTACGGCACCCCGCAGCCGTTCCCCGCTCAGCCCTATCCGGGCCAGCCGTACCCGGCCCAGCCCTACCCGGCGCAGCCGTATCCGGCGCAGCCGTATCCGGGCGGGCCCGGACTGTACGCGCCCCCGCGCACCTCCGGCAGCCCGGGGGGCGCGTTCGTCCTCGGGTTCGTCGCCTCGGTGGTCGTGGCGGCGATCTACAGCGCGATCGCCGTCTTCACGTTCGACGACTACGAGTCCAGGACCACCGTGCACACGTACTACCTGGTGCACGCCTTCCTCAACGGGGCGGTGGTGGGCCTGCTGGTGGGACTGGTCGGCCGCCGCAGCCCGGGGGCCTGGATCGCGGGCGCCGTGGTGGCCGTGCTCGGCGCCTTCTTCGGCTACGTCAACGCGATTCCGTTCATGGTGCTCCGGGACAGCGGGGTCGACGGCCTGGAGTACATGCTGGAGAACGAGCCCTTCGGCCCGGTCAAGGGGTGGTGGGGCGGTTGGGACGGCACCGAGTGGATCTCCCTGCTGGGTCTGGCGATCGCCGCGCTGGCGGCCTGGGGCACCGCCTTCCTGACGGGCCGCAACCGCCGCTGAGCCGGGCGTCGGTGGACCGGGCCGCCGCTGAGCCGGGCCGCTGCGCGCTGCTCAGCGGATGTCGGGTCTGGCCGCGTAGACCAGCTTGACGGGGGAGTCCAGGGGCACCACCGTCTCCGCCGCCGGGTCGGTGCGCAGGGCCTGGTTGACGGGCCTGCTCTGGTCCAGGGCGCCGACGGCGGTGACGTTGGTGAAGTGGAGGTCCCGGAGGAACTTCTCGGCGTCGGCGCGGGTGAGGCCCGCGACGTCGGGGACCGGGGCCCGGCCGTCGGAGACCCGGAGGACGACGGAGGAGCCGGCCGGCACCTCGAAGCCGGCGGCGGGCTCGGTGCCGAGGACCTGGAGGGCGGGCACCTTGCCGGGGGCGACGGTCCGGGTGGTGGAGCGCAGGCCGAGGTCCTTGAGCTTCGCCTCGGCGGCCGACTGGCCGAGGCCGGCCAGCGGGGGGAGCACGACGGTGCGGGGCGTGGGTGTCGGTGTGGGCGTCGGGGTCGGGGTCGGCGGGGTGGTCCGGCGGGTCGGCGTCGGTGTGGGCGTGGTCTTGACCTTGCCGGTGGGCGAGGTGGCCGGGGCCGAACTCACCGGCGGGGAGGCGGTGTCACCGGACGCGCCCGGGGAGCCGCCGTCGTCCCGGCCGCGTCCGAGCACCACGACGACCGCGACGAGCACCGCCACGACCGCCACCAGCACGGCGATCACCAGCGGTCCGCAACCCCCGCCGGTCCGCCGGTCCGGCGGCTGCGGGCGCCCCGGGGACGGCTGCCGGCCGACCCGGCCCCGCCCGTCCGGACCCCCGCTCCCGTGACCGCTCCCGTCCGTGTTCCCGTTCCACGGACGCCCGTCACCGCCGTCGCCCGGATCGACGTCCAGCCGCCCGGGCACGTCCACCGCGAACGCCGCGCAGGCCGCGCCCTGGTGGGCCGAGACCGCGGCCACCCGCAGGGCCACCCCGAACCGCGAGTGCCGCGCACCCTGCACCTGCCCCGCCGCGCCGGCCCCGGGGACGCCGAACCGGGACGCGATGTCCAGGCCGAGGCCGGCGAGGTCGAACGGCACCGTGTACCGCAGCTCGATCCGGCGGGTCGCGCCGACGGGCAGCGCCGCCTCGACGGCCCGCCGGTCGAAGTCCAGCCGCCCCTCGACGGGTTCGACCGGTTCGACGTGGAAGCCGGTCGGGCGCGGACCGGCGTTGTGGATGAGCAGATCCAGGGTGACCGTGCCTCCGGCGGTCCCGAAACGGCGCGGCGGCTCGCACCACGCCCGCACCCCCGCGTCCGGCCCCGCCCGCAGATCGGTGCCGCAGTACTCGCCGGGGCAGTAGTGGTCGAGCCGCTCGGCACCGTCCGTACGGCTGCCGCACAGTTCGCAGTAGAGCGCCATGCTCCCCTCCCCGGTCCCGGTCGGGCGCCGACCCGCCCCGGGGTTACCCGGTCACCCGCCGGAGGAACCACCGCCGCCGCCACCGGGACCGCCCCGTGACCGGTCGACCGCTGACCCGTCACCTGCGGTCCCCGCCGCCGACCGCCGTCAGGGCGCCGCCCCGGCGGTCGCGGGCCGTTCGGCGTCCCCGAAGCGGGCCAGGGTGAGCGCCCCGAACACCGCCGCCGCGAAGCCCGCCACCGCCAGCGGCTCGAAGTCGTGCCGGGTGTGGTCGCCGAGCAGCAGCACGCCGACCACGGCCGGACCCAGCGTCTCGCCGAGCACCATGGCCGCCGTCGCCGCCGTGACCGACCCGTTCTGCATCGCCCAGGTCAGCGCGGCGAACCCGCCCAACCCGGCGAACGCGACGGCGTAGGCGGCCGGTTCGGTCAGCAGGCCCGGCAGCCCGGCGTCCGGCAGGACCCGCACGGCGACGCCGATCACACCGAACTGCAGCCCGGCCACCAGCCCCAGCAACGGGGCCCGCCGGCTCCCGCCGAACCGGACGACCACCCAGCCGGCGCCGATCAGCAGCACCGCGACGAGCAGCACACCGAGCCGCAGCGCCGGGGTGCCGTGGCCGGGGCCGTCACGCCCGGCGCTGACGGCGAGCACGCACAGCCCCACGCACACCGCCGCAACCCCGGCCCACTCACCGCGCCGCAGCCGCACGTTCAGCACCCGGGACGCGCCGACCGCGGTCACGGCGAGCGCCGAGGCGAGCACCGCCTCCACCTCGTACAGCGGCAGCCGGTCCAGCGCCAGGAGTTCGGCACCGAACCCGAGCATGTCCATCCCCACCCCCGCGAGGAACGGCCACTGCCGGAACGCCCCCGCCAGTGCGGCCGCCCCGCCGGGCCGCCGCCCGGCCGCGGCACGACGGGCCCCGACCGCCTGGAGCACGGTCGCGGACCCGGTGAGCAGGGCGGCGGCCAACGCCGCGAGCAGGCCGAAGGACATGCGCCGACCGTACGGCCCACCCCGCCCACGGCCCGATCGGCGCGCCGGGTCGGGTGTCGGAGCGGGGTTCTAGAGTGCGGTGTGGGTTTTTCCGGGATGAGGGGAGTTCCCATGGGCGGGGACCTGGGGTTGGACGCGTTGCGGGCGGACGGCTCATGGCGGTTCGGCTGGTCCGACGGGTACCTCGACGAGGCGGCGTTCCGGCTGGCGCCCGGCGACCCGTCGCGACGGCGGGAGCTGGTGGAACGCCTCCTGACGGAGCGTCCGGACGGTGATCCGGTGGACGTCGACGACCCCGAGCAGTGGGAGGGCGTCCTGATCGCCGCCCTGCTCACCCACCCCGCGAGCCACCGCCTGCGCGCCCTCGACCTGCGGCTCACCGACTACCACCACTCCGCCGAGCGGGCCGCCACCGCGCTCGCCGGCGCGACCCGGCCCCGGCTGGAACGGCTGTCGTTCGGTTACGGCTTCGAGTACCTCTTCGAGCACGGCGAGGGCTCGGCGGGCACCCGTATCAACCCGATGGACCACTACGGCGACGGGCTGGTGCGGACGGAGATCTGGGAGGCGCTGCCCGCCCTGCGGACCCTGGAACTGGAGGGCGCGTTCCTGTTCCCCTGCCTGGACCACGACGGCCTGACCCGGCTGCGAACCCGGGGCGCCGTGATCTCCGACGGCTCGGCCTTCCTCCCGGGGCGGCTCCCCGCGCTGACGTCCCTGGAGCTGGAACTGGAGTGCGACGTCTTCGGCGTCGCCTGCTCGGTGGACCAGCTGGACGAACTCGCGCTCATGGCGGACCGGTACCCGAACCTCAGGAACCTGGACCTGGGGAGAGTGGAGTTCGACATCGGGTCGGCCGAGGTGCTGGCGGCCCTCGCGGACTCGCCGCTGCTGGCGCGGCTGGAGGCGTTGACGGTCCGGGATCTGGAGATATCCAAAGATCAACTGAAGCGCTTGGCGCCGAAGTTCGCCCATCTTACCCTGCGAGTGGCGGGCATCGTCGATGTCGAGGGCGCGGACGGGGAGGAGGTGCGGCGGTTGCTGCCGGCACTCGCCTGACGCCTCCCGGCAGGCCCGCGCACGCGGGGATGGTGCTGTTGAGGAGCACGCCGGCTCCACCGGGCGGATGTGCTCCCGCAGGTGTGTTGTGGGTGGGCGCCTTGGGGGCGTCAGTCGTCGAGGGGGGTGGTGGCGGTGGAGGTGTCGCGGGTGCGGTCGCGGGGGGTGCGGCAGGGGAGGTGGCGGGTGAGGGCGTCGCTGTAGTTGGCGGCGGCCATTCGTTGGAGCAGGGCGGCCAGGCGGGTGATGAGTGGGCGCAGCCGGGCCCGCAGGGCGGCGTCGGCGCGGGCGTCGAGGCGCTCGATGGCGGAGCAGAGGCGGGTGACGAGGCGTGCGGTACCGCGAACGGCGCGGCGGAGGTGGCTCACGCGAGTGCAACCGGTCCGTCACCCGCCCGGTTCCGGCCCGGGGCCGGGTGGCCGATGGCAGAGGCCCGGCCGCGCGCCCGGCGCGCCCGGTCCGCGCCCCGCGCGGCGTAGCGCGTCCGGGGTGTTGCCGCACCAGCGGCGGACGGCCCGGCGCAGGGCGCGGGCGTCCGCGTAGCCGGTGCGTGCCGCGATCGCGTCGATGGTGAGGTCGGTGGTCCGCAGCAGCCGGGTGATCCGGGTGCGGCGCAGCGCCTCGGCCTCACCGCTCCAGGTGGTGCCGTGCTCGTCCAGGCGGCCGGGACCCTGTGGATCCACACGGGTACGGGAACGCTCAACGGCAACGCCACCTTCGCGGCGGCGGTGAAGAGCGGCTGGGGCTTCTCCACCACGGACGCCATGATCTGACCCCAGGGTCCCTGGATCCCAGGGTCCCCACGGAGCAGGAGCAGGAAGTCGGCCGGTCCGACTTCCTGCTCCTGTTTCCGTTTCGGCGTGCGGATTCGGTCACCTGACGGAATCTCGGTCGGACGAAGCGCCGAGACTGGTCGTGGCACCCCGGTCCGGGGGAACGGGGTGCCACCCGGGGTGACTCTCAGGGACGCGAACGACAGGCAATGGCCATGTCATTTGTTACAAGATGTGCCGAGTGTCTCCACCGTTGCCCCTGGAGCCCTACCATCCTGCGCGGGGGTGCCGGAGGCCCGTTCCGCTGCCCCACCCGTGCGTCCTGCGTCGCCGTAACTCCCTTGTGAGGACACGTGTCTGACTGGTCGTTGGCGATTGACTTCGGTACCTGCTTCACCACTGCGGCCGTGCGCGTCGAGGGCAGTGCCGCGGCGGCGGTGGAGATCGAGAACAGTCGCTATCTGCCTTCCCTGGTCTGCCTGGACGACGGCGGCCGCCTGCTCACCGGCCGGGCCGCCGTCCAGCTCGCGGCGCAGTGGCCGGAGCGCGCCGAGCGGCACCCCAAGCGGGCGCTGCTGCGGCAGGAGGCCGTACTGCTGGACGACCGCGAGAAGGCCACCGTCGACCTGGCGGCCGCCGTGCTCGCCCGGGCGGCGGACGAGGCGCGGGCGCAGCGGGGCGGGACGGCGCCGGGGCGCGTCGTGCTCACCCACCCCGCGGACTGGTCGCCGGCCGATCTGGACCGGCTGGTCGAGGCGGCCCGGCGGGCCGGGCTGGACGCGCCGGAGCTGTTGCCCGAGCCGGTGGCCGCCGCGCGTTTCCACGCGGCGGACGCCCAGGTGCGCGGTGACGCGCCGATCGCCGTCTACGACCTCGGCGGCGGGACCGTGGACATCGCGGTGCTCCGTCGGCAGGCGGACGGCTTCCAGGCCGTCGCGGTGGCCGGGAACCCGGACTTCGGCGGCCGCGACCTCGACCAGGCCCTGTTCGAACTGCTCCGCGACCGGGCGCTCGACCTCGACCCCGGGCCGTGGGGGCGGCTCCAGGCCGACCGGACGCCCGCCGGAGCCCATCAACGGGCTCTGCTCGCCCGCGAGTTGACCCTCGCCAAGGAATCCCTGTCGAAGACCGGCACGGTGTACCTCACGGTGCCCGGCTATCCGGACCGGTTCGTGGTCCAGGGCGGCGAGTACCGTCAGGCCGTCGCGCCCGCGCTGACCGCCTCGGTCGGGCTGCTGGAGCGGACCGTCGCCCGGGCCGGTCTGACGACGGCCGAGCTGGGGGCCGTGGTGCTCTGCGGAGCGGCCGGCCAGACGCCGCCGGTGGCCGATCTGATCGCCGCCTGGCTGGGCCGGTCGCCCGACCTGGCCGACGACCCGAAGGCCGTCGTGGCCCTCGGCGCGCTCACCGATCCGCCCGCCCGGGCCGACACCGGCGACGAGGAGGACGGTACGCGGACCCCCGCCGCGTCCGGCCGCTGGACGGTTGCCCACTACCCCGACGAGGTCGACCCCGAACTCTGGTTCTGAGCCCGCGCCCACCGGACGAACCGCCGCACCGCGCCCCGCCCTGCCCGAAAACGGACCGCCCGCCCGGGGAGCCCGGCCCGCGAGAACCGCGAGGGAACCGCATGGACATCGTGATGCTCGGCCACAGTGCGGCCGGCAAGACCAGCTACCTCTCCCTGATGTACGCCGCCATGTGCGACGGCGTCGAGGGCATGACCCTGCGCACCGAAGACCGCGACGCCCACCGTTCGCTGCTCGCCGACGCCCGCGCCATCCTGCGCGGACGCTACCCCCGGGCCAGCGACCGGCCCCGCTGCTACGAGTTCGTGCTCTGCCACGAGGGCGACGGGATCTTCCCGTTCCGCTGGACCGACCACCGCGGCGGCGCGCTCACCGAGCACCGGCGCTCCAGCCCGCAGGCCGCGCGGCTGCACGACGACCTGGTCGCGGCGGACGGCATCGTGCTCTTCGTCGACGCGCTCCGCCTGGACACCGACCCGGAGGCGGCCGAGGACATCCGCCGGCTGGTCGTCCGCGTCCACCAGGCGGTCGCCGACCGGGAGGAGAGCGTGACACCGCTGGTGATCGCCCTCACCAAGACCGACCTGGTCGACCTCGGCGCCCCCGACGCGGAGGAGCGCTTCATCGGCCCGTTCCTGCCGCTGATCGAGGCCGTCCAGGAGACCCGGCACATCCAGGGGGCGTTCATCCCGCTGGTCTGCGGGCCGGAGCCGGAGGGAGTGGCGCTGCCCGTGCTGTGGACCCTCCGGTTCGGCATCATCGGCCGGGCCATGGAGCTGTCCGCCTCGATCGACAGCCTGATGGCCTCCGCCCGGCACGCCGACCAGCGCGACACGCTCTGGGACCGGATCAGCAGCTGGTGGGAGGACGAACCGTCCTGGGCCTCCATCCGCGACCGCGACCGCTCCTTGGCGGCCGGTGAACTGGCCCGCCTGGAACCGCTGGTGGAACCGGCCGACCGGCTCGGCGAGCTGCTGGAGGACGTGCTCTCGTTCTGAACCGCCGCCCCTGACACCTCCACCCACCACCCCGCGAGACGAAGGACACCGCGCCATGACGGTCCCCACCCTCACCCTCACCCTGCTCGGGGCCAGCGGCTCCGGCAAGACCGCCTACCTGCACGGCATGTACAACCGCCTCTCGATGGGCGTGCAGGGCTACTACCTCTACACCACCGACCCCGACCTCGATCTCGACCTCGCCGAGGACTGGGCCCGGCTGCGCCGCACCGGCGCGATGCCCAAGGCCACCTCGGAGCGGCCGATCTCCTACGAGTTCGTGTTCCGCCGGGGCATGCGCGACCTGATGACGATCGACTGCGTCGACTTCCGTGGCAACGCCGCCCTGGACCGCCGGGGAGCCGCCGACGACGTCGCGCTGCTGGAGGACCGGCTGATGCGCTCCGACAGCATCGTCCTGGCGCTGGACTCCGAGCACGTGGCCGAGTGGATCAAGGCCGGCGCGCCCGGCAACCTCGACCGGGACGACGACCCGATGGAGATCTCCCGGTTCAGCCGCGCGATCTCCCGGGTCTTCAGCACCCGCCTGGCGGACGGCGATCCGGTCCCGGGCGTGACCGTGCTGCTCACCAAGGCGGACCTGCTGGCCGAGCGCACCGGGCTGCGGGCCTCCGAGGCGCTCCAGACGGCCGGACGCAACCTCCCCAAGCTCGTGCCGGTGCTGGCCGGCGACGAGGCCGAGGGCGTCACGGTGGCGCTCTGCGCCGTACAGCTCGGCGACTTCGGCGCGGCGGGCGAGGCCACCGTGGACGCCAGCCGGATCGCTCCGAAGAACCTCCACCTGCCGATCATCTTCAGCCTCCGCCACTACCTGAGCGAGGGCATCGTGCGGAACCGGCAGGAGATGGGCCGGCTCGCCGAGAGCATCGACGCCTCGCGCGGCGAACTGGCCGCGCTCAGCCAGGGGTTGTTCGGCGGGCTGTTCAAGGGAGCGCAGAAGAACAGCGCCCGGCAGGAGATCGACCGGCTGCTCGGCAACAGCTCGGCGACCTCGGACGACCTGCGGCGGGCCCAGGAGCGCTGCCGTGAGCTGGACGAGGAACTGCGGGGCGTCGCCGTCTTCCGTGACGGCCGGCTGCTGACGGACTGAGGGGCGCACGCCATGACGAGGAACGCGACCGAAGGACCGCGGCCCGGGCGCGCCGCCGAACCGGCGGACGGCAACGCCCCCGTCGGCTGGTCGGCGGTGGTCTACGGCCGCACCCTGCGGGTCGACCAGTGGTGGCGGGCGCTGCCCGCCGGCGTCGACCGGCAGGGTCCGGTGGGGGACGCCGTACGCGCCGCCGTCGCCGGCGGGAACCGGCTGGAGTACGGCCCGCGCTACCTGCTGCACCGCGACGGGCGCGGGGTACTGGTCGGGGCCGCCTGTGAGCTGGGCCTGATCAGCCGGGAGATGGTGCAGGACCGTTTCGGCCGTCCGCTGTACGGATTCGTGGGCTGGTACCGGCCCGTCTCGGGCGACCCCGGCGGACGGATCCCCGCGCTCGCCGAGCTGGCCGGGCACCTGGCCGACTGGGCCGGGCCGGTCTACACCGAGTGGACCGCGCCGACCTGGGAGGCGGAGGGGCGGGAGGAGGCCGAGCCGTGGACCACCCGGCCGGCC
>NZ_BAAAKJ010000339.1:0-3415 GCF_039527695.1 Kitasatospora putterlickiae | reverse complement strand
GGCCGGCCCCGGCGGTGCCCAGCAGGGCCCGCCGGGTGAAGCCGGGCCCGGTGCTCCCGGTGGCTCCGGTGGTGCCGTCGCGCTCCGCGGTGCTTTCGGTGCTGGTCTTCATCGGGGTGGTCCGCCCTATCCGATCTTCAGCTGCTTGATCTCCGTGGTCTGGTCGATGTCGGAGGACCTGACCACCACCGACACCACCCAGTTCCCGGCGAGCGGCAGCTGCGCCGTCCCGGTCCAGCGCCCGGTGCCCTCGGCGGTCAGCGGGACGGTGAGCGGGCCGAGGTCGCGGTCCGGCAGGGTGAAGGCCAGCTCCACCTCCGGCACCTCGACCGGCTGCCCGTCCGTGCCGTCCAGCTTCAGGTGCACCTCGTTCGACCCGGTGCCCGCCGGGTTGAGGGTGACCGTCGCGGTGCCCTTGGCGTTCGGCGTGCGGCCCTTGGTGTCGTACGGGAGCTTGAGCTCCACGGTCCGGCCCGGCACGGTCTGCGGGTCGGGCGCCCCACCGGTGGCACCGGCCGCCGGGGCGGTGGCGTTCGCGGCCCCGGCCTCGATCTCGCCGGCCACCCGTCCGGGCGGGGTGTTGGTGAGCAGCGTGGTGGCGACCAGGACGGCCACCGCGACGGCCGCCTCGATCAGCACCGAGCGGCGCAGCCCGGCGCGGGCCGGGGTGAGCCCGCGGGCCCGGTCGGCGCTCTCCCGGGCGGCCCGCTGCCGGGCCAGCTGGGCCCGCCGGACCGGGTCGTCGGAGTCCGCGCCGGCCGTGTCGGTCGTGTCGGTCGTGCCGCTCGTGTCGGCACCGGTACCGCCGCCGACCGGGTCGGCCGCGACCGCGACCGCCGCCGGGACGACCTCGGCCGCCTCCTCCGGGGTCGCGCGCAGTCGGGCCAGCCAGCCGCGGGACAGCCAGGCGGCGCCGAGCATGACGAGCACGCAGCCGGTCTTCACCAGCAGCAGCCGCCCGTAGTCGGTGCCGGTCAGCGCGCCCCAGCCGCCGAGGCCGCGCCAGGACTGGTAGACGCCGGTGCCGGCCAGCACCAGGACGGCGCCGAAGGCGAGCTTGGAGAAGCGGTCGGCGACGTCCGCGCCGATCCCCTCGCGCAGCCCGATCAGCATGGCCGCCAGGCCGCCCAGCCAGAGCGCCATCGCGACCAGGTGGAGCATGCCGAGCGGCAGCGCGAGCCAGACCTGGATGCCCACCGAGGCGTGGTCGGCGCCGGCCCAGGTCGCCGAGAGCGCGACGGCCAGCACCAGCCCGGCCACCCCGAGGCCCAGCCGGGCATCGCGCTGCGGGCGCTCGGCGGCGCGGCGCTCCAGCTCCCGCAGCTCGGCCTCCTCACGGTCCCCCTCGCCGCCCGCCGAAGCGGCCTCGACGGGGCGGGCGGCCGGCTGACCGAGCTGGCCGACCAGCAGCGACAGGAACACCCCGCTCGCCGCGAGCAGCAGCAGCCGGGCGGCCAGCGCGGTGCCGATCCGCTCGTCCAGCGTGCTGCGGATCAGCGACAGGTCGAAGGCCTTGCCGATCCCCGAGCCCCGCTCGTACGGGCCGCGCAGCATCAGCACCGCGACGGTGGACACCAGCAGCGCCACCCAGCCGCTCATCAGCAGCCGCTGCACCGGGCGCCGGGCCGCCCCGGCGGGCCAGCAGAGCAGCACGAAGCCGGCCGCGCCGGCGAGCAGCGCGAACGCCCCGTACGCGACGGCCCGGCCGGTGCCGTAGAGCGCGGCGACCAGGCCGTCCGCGTCGGCGTTCTGCAGCGCGGTGGCGGAGACGGTGGTGGCCGAGGGCGCGCCGATGGAGAAGACGAACGCCCCGCCGATGGGGTGCGAGTCCTCGGACACGGCCCGCCAGGCGACGGTGTAGGTGCCGTTGGCGAGTCCGGTGCCGAGCGCGACCCGGGCGGTGTTGTCCTTGCCGTCGGCGTGCGCGGGGGCGCCCGCGTCCACGGCCTTGCCGGCCGGGTCGAGCACCCGCACCGAGTCCGGGGACAGCGAGACGGCCTCGCTGAAGGTCAGCGTGACGGACTGCGGAGCGGTGGGCAGGACGGCGCCCTGCGCGGGGTCGGAGGACTGCAGGGCGGCGTGCGCGGCGGCCGGTCCGGCGCCGGCGAGCAGCAGCGCGAGGACGGCGCCGAGCACGCCGATCAGCCCGGCGATCCGCCGTCCCGTCAGTCGCGGTGCGATCAGCATCGTGCGGGTCCCTTACTGCTGGCCGGGGCGGTAGGTGAGCTCCTTGACCGGCACCTTGACCGAGATGGTGCCGGTGCGGGCGAAGGTCAGGTCGAGTTCGAGCTCGTCGCCGAGGACGGGGGCCTTCTCCCATCCCATGATCATCAGATGGGCGCCGCCGCGGGCGAGCCGCAGCGCGCCGTTCGCCGGCACGTCCAGCTTCTCGACCTGCTCCATGGTGCTGGCCGTGGAGCGGTGCATGGTGACCGAGGAGGCGCCGGGGCTGGAGACCTGGACCAGCTCGTCGCCCTGGCCGCCGTCGTTGCGCACCGTCAGGTAGCCGGCCGCCATCCCGCCGGCCGGCGGCAGCGGGATGTAGGAGTCGTCGACGCTCAGCCGGGCCGCCGTGGCGGTGGCGGGTGCGCCGCCGTCGCCCTGGCCGGACCCGCAGGCGACCAGGAGGGCGCTGCCGCCCAGTGCCGTCGCCAGCGCCGCCCCGGCGAGTGCCGTCCGGCGGAAGCCGAGGGAGCCCTTCACGCGGCGACCCCCTGGGCGAGCAGCGGCAGGTCGTGCTCGTAGGTCTTCACCTCGGTGCCGCTCAGGTAGAGCAGGTGGGCCTTGTCGTCGGAGGGCAGGAAGGCCAGCACCTGGGCGCCGTGGGTGGAGGTGACCGTGCCGTCCTTGTTGACCACCGGGTCCTCGATCAGGATGCCGAGCGTCTTGGCGGCCGCCTTCACCTTCTCCAGGTCCCCGGTCAGGCCTATGAAGTCGCTGCCCATCGAGTCCAGCCAGGTGCGCAGCACCTGCGGGGTGTCGCGCTGCGGGTCGGTGGAGACGAAGACGATGTTGACCTTCTGCCGCTCCTCCGGGGAGAGCTTCTTCATCGCCACGCCGATGTCGCCCATGGTGGTCGGGCAGACGTCCGGGCAGCTGGTGTAGCCGAAGAACAGCAGGGTGGTCTTGCCGCTGGTCCGCTGGCGCAGGTCGTACGGCTGGCCGGCGGTGTCGGTCAGCTGGAGGTCCGGCTTCTCGAAGTGCTTGCCGAGCACGGTGCCCTCGTACGGCGAGTCGGACTTCTGCTGGACGACCTTGGCGGGGGAGGCGGAACCGCCGTCGGAGCCGCAGGCGGTCAGGGTGAGCGCGGCGGCCAGGGCGACGGCGACGGCGCCGGCCAGGCGGGCGGAGCGGGGGGTGCGGGCGGTGCGGGGCATGGGGGAGGTCCGATCGTGTGCGGTGGATCACCGGCGGG
>NZ_BAAAKJ010000338.1:684-1891 GCF_039527695.1 Kitasatospora putterlickiae | reverse complement strand
CGCGCACGCCCCGGGCGAAGGCGGCCGGGCGGACGGCGCGCACCGCGATCGGCACCCGGCCGAGCTCCTGCCAGCCCATCGTGCGGTAGCCGGGCAGGCTGTTGCCGTTGGGGGTGTTGAACACCAGCGCGGCCTCGTCGGCGACCTGGTCGAGCAGCTCCCGGGTGAGCCGGCGGAAGACGCCGCGGCCCTGGAAGTCGGGGTGGGTGGCGGTGTCGACCGGGCGGACGGCGGCCACCGGGGCGCCGTCCGGGCCGCCCTGGCGCCACTGCCAGCGCAGGAACAGCCGCACGCCGGCGAGCCGTCCGTCCGGGGTCTCGGCGACCATGCCGGGGCTGGCGCCGAAGGGGTTGCGGCGGTGCTTCCAGGTGAAGAAGTCGGCGGTGCGGGTGCCGGTGGGGCCGCCCGCCAGCGTGGCGGTCAGCAGGTCGAGCACGGCGGGCAGGTCGGACTCGGCGAGCGGGCGGAAGGTCAGCTCGGCGGGGGCGGGCAGGGCGCTCACGTCCGGACTCGCTCTCCCATCGGTGGTCGGGGGGCTGTTGGGGAAGTCGGTGCGTCGGTGCTGTCCAGGGGGGAGCCGCCGGGGGCGCGCGGTCAGTGCCGCAGGACCCGCGCGTACACCGCCTCGACGGCGCGCTGGGCGCCGGCCACGTCGAAGCGCTTGGCGCGCTCCCGGGCGGCGGACGCCATCCGGGCGCGCAGGTCCGGGTCCCCGGCCAGCCGGTCGAACGCGCCGGCCAGCGCGGACGGGTCGCCGGGCGGGACGAGCAGGCCCTGCTCGCCGTCGTCCAGCACCTCGGGCATGCCGCCGACCCGGGTGACCACGGCGGGCAGTCCGCTGGTCATCGCCTCCATCAGCGCGACCGGCAGGCCCTCCTGGCGCGAGCTCAGGGTGAACACGTCCAGGGCGGGCAGCAGTTCGGGCACGTCGGCGCGCGAGCCGGCGAACACGACGGTGTCCGCGACGCCCAGTTCGGCGGCGCGGGCGCGCAGTCGCGCGTCCAGCGGCCCGGCGCCGACCAGCAGCAGCCGGGCGTCCGGGCGGGAGCGCAGCAGCGCGGCGTGCGCGGCGAGCAGCGTCGCCTGGTCCTTCTTGGGAGTGAGGTTGCCGACCGTGCCGACCACGAACGCGTCGTCCGGCAGGCCGAGTCCGGCGCGGGCGGCGGCCCGGGCGGCGGGGCCCTCGGGGGCGCCCGCCAGGTCGGGG
>NZ_BAAAKJ010000338.1:0-655 GCF_039527695.1 Kitasatospora putterlickiae | reverse complement strand
GCCGTGGTGCACCACGGTGACCCAGTCGCCGGGACGGCGCCGGCCGGGCGGGATGCTCCGGGCGACGGCGTGCGAGACGGCGACCACCGCGTCGTTGCGGCGGTAGGTCAGCGCGTTGGCCCAGCGGGTGGCCGCCCGGTAGCGCTCCCAGACGTTGTGCTCGGTGTGCACCAGCCGGGGCGCGGCCCCCGCGAGGGTGGGGGCGAGCAGCCGGGCGGCGGCGGCGGGGACGGGCATGTGGGTGTGCACCAGGGCGTACCGGCGGGCGGCGAGCAGCGCGCGCAGCCGCAGCGGCCAGCGCGGGTCGGCCCGCCCCGGGGTACCGGGGACGCCGCCCAGGCAGTGCACGGTCACCCCGGCCTCGGTGAGCGCCGGGGCGAGCGCGTCCTTCCACGGCAGCACATAGGCGACCTCGACGCGGTAGCGCGAACGGTCCGCGTGACGGGCGCAGTTGAGGAGCAGTTGCTCGGCTCCGCCGCGCCCGAGGCCCTTGGCCAGCCAGAGCACCCGGACGGGGGCGCCGGCCGTGCCGTCCGCCGCTTCGGCCATGGACCCGCTCACCGCTCCTCCGTTTCGCGCAGCAGGGCCGGCTCGCCGGGCCCGCCGCCGTCGTCCTCGGACGGGCGCCGCGCCCAGCTGGGCGTGGTGCGTCCGC
>NZ_BAAAKJ010000337.1:0-4042 GCF_039527695.1 Kitasatospora putterlickiae | reverse complement strand
GCCCGGGCACCGGGGCCGCCTCCCCGCGGCCGGGCGGGACGGCACCCGGCGCGCAGGCCGGGGGCGCGCCGTCTCCGGCCGCGGCCCCGGACGCCGGGTCGGTCCGCCCGTCCCAGGGCATCGCGCTGGGCTTCGACGGCCTGGCGGGGCGGGAGGCGATCGTCGGTGCCGGCTGGGTGACCTTCTCGGTGACCTGGCACAACACCACCCGACAGACGCACCGGACGGTGGCGCCGGTGGTGTCGGTCCGGGCGCTCGCCGACCCGGTCGGCACCGACCGGACGGTGCGCGCCCAACTCCAGCGCGAGGACGAGGGCGGCTGGACGGAGGTCCCGCTGACCGAGGCGTCGGGCGCCTACCTGGCCTCGGGCGACGCGGCGGCGTTCCCGCTGGCCCCGGGGGCCTCCCGGACGATCCGCTACCGGCTGGACCCCTGGATCGACAGCGCGGAGGGGACCCTGCTGATCGAGGCGCTGGCCCTGCTGCCGTCCACGCCGCAGCGCACCGAGGAGGCGTCGGCGCTGACGGCCGTCCGGCTGACCAGCGCCCCCGCCGCCGGCCGGATGGCGCCGGAGCTCACGATCGCCGCCCCGCCGGGCACCGGGGTGGTCGGCGGGGCTCCGGCCCCGTTCACCATGACCGTCCGCAACCCGGGGACGGCGCCGCTGGCCTCGGTGGTCCCGACCCTGGTGATCAGCGGGCCGGGGGCGCTGGACAAGGTCGTGGTCCAGGCCGAGTACGGCGCGGAGGGCGTGCGCACGCTGCCGGTCGTGCCGGGTGGCGAGGGGACGTGGACGGTCGACACGTCCCTGCTGGAGCGGCTGGTCCGGCCCCGGGAGTCGACGTCGTTCTCGTTCCGGTTCAGCGTGCCGGACGACTGGCCGCAGGGCGTCCACACGATCGACGTGCTGGTGGGTGCCGAGGGGGACGGCCGGGCCGCCGGTCCGGTCGTCATCCGCCCCGGGTTCGCCTTCCCCGCCCCGATGTGACCGCCGCCCCCCGAGAGCGCCGCCGGCGATCCGGCCGCCACTGCTCGGGGGCCGGACCGCCGGCGGCTCGGGCGCGCCCGTCGGCTCAGGCCAGCGAGGCCATCCAGGCCTCGACGTCCTCGGCACGGCGCGGCAGGCCGGCCGAGAGGTTCTCGTTGCCGTCGGCGGTGACCAGGATGTCGTCCTCGATCCGGACGCCGATGCCGCGGTACTCCTCGGGGACGGTCAGGTCGTCCTGCTGGAAGTACAGGCCGGGCTCGACGGTGAGCACCATGCCCGGCACCAGCAGCGCGTCGACGTGCTCCTCGGTGCGCGAGTGGGCGCAGTCGTGGACGTCCAGGCCGAGCATGTGGCCGGTGCCGTGCAGGGTCCAGCGGCGCTGCAGACCGAGCTCCAGGACCTTCTCGACGTCGTACACCGAGGCGTCCAGCAGGCCCCAGGCGAGCAGCCGCTCGGCGAGCACCCGCTGCGAGGCGTCGTGGAAGTCGCGGAACCGGGCGCCGGGCCTGACGGCCGCGATGCCGGCCTCCTGCGCGTCGTGGACGGCGTCGTAGATCTTCCGCTGGAGCTCGTTGAAGCGGCCGTTGATCGGCAGGGTGCGGGTGACGTCGGCGGTGTAGAGGCTGCTGGTCTCCACGCCGGCGTCCAGCAGCAGCAGCTCGCCGGGGCGGACCTCGCCGTCGTTGCGCACCCAGTGCAGGGTGGTGGCGTGCGGGCCGGCGGCGCAGATCGAGCCGTAGCCGACGTCGTTGCCCTCGACCCGGGCGCGGCGCCAGAAGGTGCCCTCGATCCAGCGCTCGGAGGTGGCGACGGCCTGGCCGAGCTCGCGCACGCAGTCGGTGAAGCCCTTGACGGTGGCGTCGCAGGCGGCGCGCAGCTCGCCGATCTCCCACTCGTCCTTGACCAGCCGCAGGCCGCTCAGGAACTCCTTGAACGCGGCGTCCCGGTCGGCGTCCAGCACCGCGGCGAGGGCGGCCTCCAGGCCGGCGTCGTAGCCGCGCACGATCCGGGTCGGCACGCCGTCGGCGGCGCGCTCGGCCAGCTCGTCGGCGGCCTTGCGGACGTCCCGAACCGGCAGGCCGAGCAGCTGCTCCTGCTCGGTGAGGCTGTGCCGGCGGCCGACCCACAGCTCGCCGTAGCCGTCCAGCCAGAACTCGCCGTTCCCGCGGTCGGAGCGGGGCAGCAGGTAGAGGTGGAAGACGTGGCCGGTGTCGCCGGCCGGCTCGGCGACCAGGACGGCGTCCTCGGTCTGGTCACCGGTGAGGTGCACGTACTCGCTGGCGGCGCGGAAGCTGTAGTCGCAGTCGTTGGAGCGGACCTTGAGGGTGCCGGCCGGGACGACCAGGCGCTCGCCGGGGAAGGCGGCGGACAGCCGGGCGCGGCGCTCGGCGGCGTACGGGGCCTGCGGGACCGGGGTGAGGCCGTGCAGCTCGGTGTCCGCCCAGCCGGTCTTCATCGAGGCGGCCAGCTCGTCGGAGACCTCGGAGTAGAGGCCGTTCTTGCGGCCCTTGAACTGCTGCGGCTCCTCGTCGCCGCCGACGGCCTCGGGGTTCTCGGCCACCGCGGGGGTGCGGTCCTCGGTCACGTACGTCGCCTCCTTGCGCGTGGTGCCGCCCGGGGCGCGTCGGATCGCGACACAGGTGGGCGGCCGTGCGTCCATGGTACGGACGCCCGGCCGCTCATCCGTTCGGGCCTTCGCCCCGTGACCGGCCTACTCGAAGCGCGCCGCGAGCAGCGTCAGGTCGTCGGTGGCCGGGACGCGCCCGGCGCCGGCCGCGTCCTGCTCCGCCGCGGCCGCCGCCAGGTGGGCGCAGAGCCGCTCGGGGTCGACCCGCACGTCGCGCGGGGCGTCGGCGGCGACCCGGCGCAGATTGGCCTGCCCGGCGTGCAGGGTGGGGCCGAAGCGGCGGGCCAGTCCCTCGGTGTAGAGCACCAGGGTGTCGCCGCGCTCGGCGGTGAACTCGACGCCGGGCGCCTCCCAGCAGGAGAGCACGCCGAGCGGCGCGGAGAGCGAGGTCTCCACGAACTCGGCGCCGTACCGGGTGACCAGCACCGGCGGGCAGTGGCCGGCCCCGGCCAGGGTGATCCGCCGGCCCTCCGGCTCCACCCAGGCGTAGACGGCGGTGGCGGTGCGGGCCGGCTCGGTGGTCTTCAGCAGCAGTTCGAGGTCGCCCAGGACGGACACCGGGTCCTCGCCCTCCAGCACCGCGTACGCGCGCAGCGCGGCCCGCACCCGGCCCATCGCGGCGGCCGCGCCGGGGGCGGAGCCCGGTCCGGCGCCGGGACCGTCGCCGGAGACCGAGCCGACGGTGAGGCCGACCGTGCCGTCCGGCAGCGGGATGGTGTCGTACCAGTCGCTGCCGCGGGAGCGGTCCAGGCCGGCCGGGACGAGCCGGGCGGCCAGCCGCAGGCCGGCGGGCCGGGGGAGCCGGTCGGGCAGCAGGCCGCGGCGCAGCGCCTCGGTGGTGCGCCGGCCCCGCTCCGCGTCGATCTGCTTGGCCAGCAGCGGGGCGGCCACCTCGACGTAGCGGTGGGCCAGTTCGCGCTGGCGCTCGGTCGGGCCGCCGGGCCCGTCCCAGAACCAGAGCGCGGCGGCCAGCGGGCCGTCCTCCTCGGTGGCGAACGGCAGGCCGTAGCAGCCGCCGAGGCCGAGGTGGCCGGCGAGCTCGCGCAGCCGGGCGCCGATCGCGGGGTCGCCGACGAGGTCGTGCGAGCGCACGTCGGCGGGCCGGTCGTGCTCGCGGAGCAGCCGGGCGAGCAGGCTCTGGTCCGGCGGGACGGTCTCCAGCGAGCCGAGGCAGGCGCGGTCCAGGCCGAGGCCGATCGGCTGGCTGGGGCCGCCGCCGGGCAGCGCGGTGACCAGCAGCGCGCGGTCGGCGCCGAGCAGCGCGGCGACGGAGGCGAGCACGGTGTCCAGGGTGGCGGACAGGCCGCGGGTGCGGGCGAGCAGCGCGGTGTGCTCGTGCAGGCTGGTGAAATCGGACAGGCGTCCGGCCAAACGGTCCTGCACTCCGGTGGCGGTCACGGCGGGCTGGGCGCCGTCGGCCGCGCCG
>NZ_BAAAKJ010000336.1:0-4301 GCF_039527695.1 Kitasatospora putterlickiae | reverse complement strand
CCGGAGCACGGGGCTCCGGGCCTTCCGATCGGTACCGGCGACCGGTACCGGCGATCAGTCCAGGTAGTCGCGCAGCACCTGGGAACGCGACGGGTGGCGCAGCTTGGACATGGTCTTCGACTCGATCTGGCGGATGCGCTCACGGGTGACCCCGTACACCTTGCCGATCTCGTCCAGCGTCTTCGGCTGACCGTCCGTCAGGCCGAAGCGCATCGACACCACGCCCGCCTCGCGCTCGGACAGGGTGTCCAGCACCGAGTGCAGCTGCTCCTGGAGCAGGGTGAAGGAGACCGCGTCGGCCGGGACGACGGCCTCGGAGTCCTCGATGAGGTCACCGAACTCGCTGTCGCCGTCCTCGCCGAGCGGGGTGTGCAGCGAGATGGGCTCGCGGCCGTACTTCTGGACCTCGATGACCTTCTCCGGGGTCATGTCGAGTTCCTTGGCCAGCTCCTCCGGGGTGGGCTCGCGGCCCAGGTCCTGGAGCATCTGGCGCTGGACGCGGGCCAGCTTGTTGATGACCTCGACCATGTGCACCGGGATGCGGATGGTGCGGGCCTGGTCGGCCATCGCCCGGGTGATCGCCTGGCGGATCCACCAGGTCGCGTAGGTGGAGAACTTGTAGCCCTTGGTGTAGTCGAACTTCTCGACCGCACGGATCAGACCGAGGTTGCCCTCCTGGATGAGGTCCAGGAAGAGCATGCCGCGACCGGTGTAGCGCTTGGCCAGCGAGACCACCAGTCGGAGGTTGGCCTCCAGCAGGTGGTTCTTGGCGCGGCGGCCGTCCTCGGCGATGATCTCCAGCTCGCGCTTGAGCTTGGGGGCGAGCTTGTCGGCGGCCGAGAGCTTGTCCTCGGCGAACAGGCCGGCCTCGATCCGCTTGGCGAGCTCGACCTCCTGCTCGGCGTTGAGCAGCGGGACCTTGCCGATCTGCTTCAGGTAGTCCTTGACCGGGTCGGCGGTGGCACCGGCGACGGCCACCTGCTGGGCCGGCGCGTCGTCCTCGTCGTCGTCGGAGAGGACGAAGCCCTCCGACTCCTCCTCCGGGGCGTCGCCCTCGGTGCCGGGCTTGTCGCTCGGCAGGGCCACCTCTTCGAGCAGCTCCTCCTCGCCGAGCAGCTCCTCGTCGCCCTTGCCCGTCTTGGCGGCGGTGGTCTTCTTGGCGGCGGCCTTCTTGGCCGGCGCGGCGGTCTTCTTGGCGGCGGCCTTCTTGGCCGGGACAGCCTTCTTCGCCGGAGCCGCCTTCACCTCGCCGGCCGAAGCCGTCGCATCGGCGGTGATCTCGGCGGACACCGTGCTGACCGGCGCGGCGGCGGCCGCGACGGCCGGCGTGGAGATGGTCGCACCGGGCGCGATGCGCACGGGCGGCTTGGTCGGGGCCGACGGCGCGGCCGGGGTCCGGGTGGTGACCGCCTTGGTCGCCGTGCGCTTGGCGGGGCTCTTGGCAGCAACGCTCTTGCGCTTGGCGCCGGCCGGTTCGGCCGCGCTGACCATGAGGTCCACCCCCTCCTCAATCAGCACCTGGTTGAGGCTGCGCATGACGTTCTTCCACTTGGTGACCGGGATCTGGTCCGCCTCGAACGCCTGGCGCACGTCGTCACCGGCGATCTGCCCCTGGGCCTTGCCCCGCTCGATGAGCGCCAGCAGAGCCGCGGACTCGGCGATCTCGGGGGGAAGCGAACGGGATGTGCTGGCCGACACGAACAACCTCTCGGACGATGAGTGGACTCGAACCCGTACCGGCCGCCCGAGCGGGCGGGGAAGGAGATCGCGCGTCGGGCACGCGGTGTCGATTCCGACCGACTCGGGCTTGAGGACTGGGTTTGCAGGACGGCAGCAGCGCCGCGGACCAACACAGCATTCTGACATGTTGGGGTATTCCGGAGCTGCTTCCGCTCAGGACACATCGCTGCTACTCGTCAAGTGTTACGCATGGCCTTCGTGTCGCGGGTCACACCGGACGGCGGCCGCGGCCCGGGGCCGGCTTCCATCATCCCCCACCCGGGCCGAAGTCGTTCACCATGAACACGACACTTCGGTCGGGAGGAAGGCCCGGAGGCGCCGGAAACGCGAAGGCCCCCCGGCTGCACCTGGCGGCAGCCGGAGGGCCGGGGTCGCGGAGGAGGCGGCGGGAGGCCGCGGGACGGTCGCGGTCGGACGGATCATGACGGGGCGGTCCGTGGACGGGTCGCGGGGCGGGAGTGCCGGCACCCGGTCGCCGAACGGCCCGCTCAGTGCTCCCGGGGAGCGGGCACGGAGGGCTCGACCTCGGGGTGGACCGTGAGCAGTGCCCGCATCGCGGTCTCGGCGGCGGTGCCGTCGCCGGTGCCGAGCGCGTCCACCAGCCGGGCGTGCAGCCCGACCGAGGACTCCGAGGGCCGCTCGCAGGAGGTGGCCGGACCGCCGGACACCTGGAGCGCGCAGGCGACGATCCCGGAGAGGTGCTCCAGCATCCGGTTGCCCGCCAGCTGCAGGACGAGCCCGTGCAGCTCGGCGTCGGCCCGGGCGTAGGTGGCGAGGTCCGCCTGGCCGCAGGCGTGCCCCAGGATCTCGACCAGTTCGGCCAGCCGCTGCTGAACGTCCTCCCGCCCGTGGCCGGCGGCCAGCCGGGAGGCCAGCGGCTCGATCGCCCAGCGGAGCTCGAACAGCTCCCGGCGCTGCTCGTCGCGCTGCGGGCCGAAGGCGCGCCACTCGATGATGTCCGGGTCGAGCAGGTTCCAGTCGCTGACCGGACGGACCCGGGTGCCGACGTTGGGCCGGGCGCTGACCAGGCCCTTGGCCTCCAGCACCCGCAGCGACTCGCGGACGACGGTGCGGGAGACCTCGAACCGCTGGCCGATCTCCTCGGGGACCAGCGGCCGGTCGGCGCCGAGGTCGCCGGAGACGATCATCTGGCCGAGCTGCTGGACGAGCTGGCCGTGCAGGCCGCGGCCGCGGCTGCTGGTGGTCTTGCGGCCGACCCGGGCGAGGTCCGACTCGGCGCCCTCCCAGCGGGGCGCCGGCGGGGTGGGCCGGTCGGCGTAGGCGAAGCGGTCCAGGTCGGCGGGGCCGGGGATGGCCCCGTCGGCGGAACGGGCGGGGGTCATGGTGGGGTGCGCAAGGGTGTTCACAGCTCCTTTGTCGGCGATCGGCGGGCGCAGCTTGAGAATTCTCGTGAAAAGCACACGAAAGGGTGATCGACCGTGACTGGATAATTGACTTCTTATCAGGGCGAAGCGCGCATTACGGTCACCCTTGGCCGATCTTGACGAACCGCCCCCGCCGGGCGGGGGCTCACAGCGCCCGGCGCCTGACCTGCACCGCCAGGGTGACCAGCAGCAACACGAACGCCGGCGCCGCCACCGCGGCCAGCAGCACCGGATCGGTCAGCACCGATCCGCCGGCCGCAACCCGGCGGTCCCCGCCGTACACCCATCCGTACGCCCACTCGATCCCGGACTGGAACGGCAGCAGCTCCGCCGCCCGGGTCGGCCAGGCCGTCCCGGTCCGCCGCAGCAGCAGCGCCACCCCGGACTCCAGCAGCGGCGGCAGCGCGCAGAGCAGCAGCACCCCGGCGACCGCGCTGCGGGTCAGCGCGGCGGTCAGCACCCCGGTCCAGCCCGCCGCGACCACCAGCAGGACGAACGCCAGCAGCGCGACCGGTGCGCCGTGCCCGGCCCCCAGGACCAGCGGCGCCACCGCCCCCGGCAACTCGTCGGCCCCGCCCAGGCCGACGACGGCCAGCACCCGCGCGGCCCGCCCGGACAGCGCGGCCGGGTCCGACCAGGCCGCGACCGTCGTGCCGGCCGGCAGCGCGAGGTGCACGGTCACCGCGTCGACCAGCAGCGTCACCAGCGCCAGCAGCGCCGCGACCGCGCCGGTCACCAGCAGCTTGCCCGCCACCAGCCGCACCCGGCGCAGATAGCCCACCTGCGAGGCCGCCAACCCCGGATGGCGCACCTCGTGCGCGTACGACAGCGCGCCCAGCGCCCCGGCCCCCAGCGCCGCGAACGGCAGCGGCACCAACGGCACCGCCGCCGTCAGCAGCCGCACCGCCGCCGCACCCCCCAGGACCCCGTCGGCCGCCTGCGCCGCCAGCACACCGGCGACCACGGCATCACCGACCACCACCAGACCGAGCAACAGCCAGGTCGAACGCAGGCCGCGCATCCGGCGCAGCTCATAAGCCAGAACTCGCACGCTTCACTCACTCCGAAGGTCAGAGGCCACAGGAACGACAACCCCACCCGGCTCCACCCCAGCGCCCCCGCCGGCCCCGCCCCCCGCGCCCTCCCGGGCGGCGGACGGCGGCCCGGCTGCCGCGG
>NZ_BAAAKJ010000335.1:0-5105 GCF_039527695.1 Kitasatospora putterlickiae | reverse complement strand
CGACCCGGACCAGCCGGAAGCGGCGGCCGCCCGCCCGGACCTCGTCGGCCCGCTCGGCGTCCAGCCGGTCGGCGGCCTCGGCGTAGCGGGCCAGCTCCTCCTCCCCGAGGGCCGGGTCCAGACGCGGAGCGAACTCACGCAGGTAGGCGGCCAGGCCGTCACGGGCGCCCTGCGGCGTCTCGCAGGCCCCGGTCATCGGCCCCCAGCGGCCGTCCCGGTACTCGGCGACGGCGCAGTGGGCGGGCAGGACGAGCACGTTGGGGTAGAGGTGCGAGGCGAGCCGTGCCTCGGCCCGGACGTCCTCCGGGATGAACCGGCCGGTCGGCACCAGCGCCATCATGTCCAGCCGCAGGATCCCGTCGACCAGGGTGACGCCGGCCGCCGGGTCGATCACGAAGCCCCTCACCCGGGAGGGCAGCCGGCTCCCCTGACCGACGGCGGCCGGGTCCGGGTCGGTGGGCCGGGGCGGCTCGATGCCCTCCGGGCCCGAGCGCAGCACCTGTTCGGCGCGGAAGACGCGGTAGTCCCGGCCCGCCACCGAGATCTCGTCCAGCGCCTCCCACTCCAGCCGCTCGTAGGCCTCGGTGTAGCGGGCGCGCTCCTCGTCCGTGATGCCCCAGGGGGCGGCCAGGCGGTCGCCGGGTTCGGCCAGCGCCCAGGCGCGGAAGGCGTGGCCCAGGTCGTCCCGGGCGGCCTGCGGGGTGGTGGCGTGGAACTGGAGGATCCGCCAGGCGCCCGTACCGGTCCGCTCCAGGGTGCCGAACACGGGCGGCATCATCATCAGGTCCGGGTACTTCTCGCGCGCTGCCCAGGCCTCCAGGCCGGCCACCGCGGCCACCGGATCGTCGGTACGGGTGACCCGGATGGTGAGGTGCTCGGGCGGCTGCACAGCGTCATCGTCCATGCGGCCAGTGTTAGCGGACGTACCGAGAGCACCGCAGGCTAATCGCGGAACTCCACCCGACCGGGCAAGACGGTTCCCGGACCGGCCGACCGGGGGTGCCGATCGGCCGGCCCGCCGGTCCGTCAGAGGTGCTTGACCAGCTCCGGCATGAGGTCCTGGAAGGTGCGCCCGCTGGCCGGCTGCCCGATCGCGGTCATCTGCCAGCCGCCCGCCGCGCGCTGCACCTTGGCCATGATCTGCGCGGTGTAGGCGCCGCCGCCGGTGAGCGTGTACCGGGCCAGCTCGGTGTCGGTCTGGGTGTCGACCAGCCGGCAGAAGGCGTTCTCGACCTCCTGGAACGTCTGGCCGGTGAACGAGTTGACGGTGAAGAGGATCTGGTCCACCTCGGCCGGCACGGCGGTGAGGTCGACGGTGATGGTCTCGTCGTCGGTCGCGTCCCCGGAGCCGCCGGTCAGGTTGTCGCCGCTGTGCCGCACCGAGCCGTCGTTGCTGGTGAGGTGCTGGAAGAAGACCACGTCCACCGGCTTGCCGGCGGCGAACAGCACCGCCGAGGCGTCCAGGTCGATGTCCTGACCGGCGAACAGCTTCGCGAGGAAGCCCTTCTTCTGCACGGCGCGCCAGCCGAGGCCCATCCGGACCACGCCCAGCCGGCCGCCGCCCGGCTTCTCCAGGCTCAGCTTCTGACCCTTCGCCAGCGAAACGCTCATCGCGCCCTCCTCGTTGCTCGCCTGCGCGCCTCGAATCTACAGCACTGTAGATTTTTTCGCGCCCCGCGCACGCCCTCGTCCCGGGACACCTGCATACCCCGCGGACGGGCCGGGGAAGCGGATCCCCCGCCGCGATCGGCTCAGGCCGCCGGCCGCTCCGCGCGGACCAGCGCGTCGACGGCCTCGCCGTCACCGGCCGGGCGGCGGACCCGCTCGGCCCGCACGGTGCGCAGCCCGGCGCCGGCCAGGTCGGCGAGCACGTCCTCGGGGGTGAACAGCACCGCCGGGTCCTGCGGGCCGCCGACGCCCTCGGTCAGGTTGGTGGAGTCGTGGCCGACCACCAGCAGGGTGCCCCCGGGGGCGAGCGCCCCGGCGGCGTGCCGCAGCGCGGCCCGGCGGTCCTCGGCGGGGAGTTGCAGGTAGGCGACCAGGACCAGGTCGTAGCCCTCCGGCGGGGCTTCGAAGGTGCGGGCGTCGCCGTGCCGCCAGGTGAGGCGGTCGGCGACCTCGTCGGGCAGCGCGGCGGTGAGCCGTTCGGCGCGGCCGAGGGCGACGGTGGAGAAGTCCAGACCGGTGACCTCCCAGCCGAGGCCGGCCAGCCACATGCTGTTGCGGCCCTCCCCGGCGGCGAGGTCCAGGGCGCTGCCGGGGGCGAGCCCGGTGAGCTCGCGGACCACCCAGCGGTTGGGTTCGGTGCCCCAGACCAGCTCGCTCACGGCGTAGCGGTCGTCCCAGGCGCGGCTGTCCATGACCCGTTCTCCGTTCGACGCGGGACCTCTCGGGAGGCCACCGTACCGGGCCCGCGCTCGTCGCACCGGTCGTGCGGCCGCCGACGGTCCGTCCAGCGGACACCCTTGACGGCGAATATTGGTCCAGTCCAATCTGTGATGTCGTGAGCGCGGCGGCCCCTGGTCGCTCCGCGCCGCACATCCGCACGCCCTGCCGCATCCTGCCCTGCCGCACGTGTACACCCGATCGCGCGCCCCCCACGGCGTCCGGTTCGGCTCCCCCGGCCCATCCGGGCCATCGCACCGCCGGAACCCCCACTCCTCCGGAGGACCACCGCATGCACGACCGTGTCATGTCCGCGCGCCCCGCTGAGCGCCGGGCCGTCGCGCCCCGCCGCCGGGCGCTCGCGCTCGCCCTGGCCGCCACGCTCAGCACCGGCAGCGCCGCCATCGCGCTCTCCCTCAACACCGCCTCGGCCGCCGCCGTCAACCTGCTCACCAACGCCGACTTCGAGACCGGCACCCTGGCCGGCTGGAACTGCGCCAACGGATCGGTCGTCACCACGCCGGTGCACGGCGGCGGTTACGCGCTCAACGGCGCCGCGTCCGCCTCCGACACCGCGCAGTGCCAGCAGACCGTCACCGTGCTGCCCAACACCACGTACACCCTGGCCGGCTGGGTGCGCGGCAGCTACGTCTACCTGGGCGCGACCGGAACCGGCGTCAACGCCCAGACCTGGGCGCCCAACGCGACCGGCTGGACGCAGCTGAGCACCAGCTTCACCACGGGCGCGAACACCACCTCGGTGACCGTCTTCACGCACGGCTGGTACGGCACCGGCGCGTACCAGGCCGACGACCTCACCCTGACCGGCCCGGCGGGTCCGACCGGCACGGCCAGCCCGACGGCGACCAACAGCCCCACCGCCACGAGCAGCCCGACCGCCACCAACAGCCCCACGGCCACCAACAGCCCCACCGCGACGAACAGCCCGACCGCCACCAACAGCCCCACGGCGACCAACAGCCCGACCGTGACGCCCACCGCCACCTCGACCGGCACCGGCCCGGCCGGGGACGGCAAGGTCACCACGCCGACCGGCGTGACCGTCACCAAGGTCACCCACAACGCCGTGGTCCTCAAGTGGCAGCCGTCCACCGCGACCGCCGGCGACGCCCCGGTCGCCTACAAGGTTTACGCGGGCGACCAGTTGGTGGCCACCTCGATGGGCACCTCGGTGGCGGTCAGCTCGCTGCTGCCGACCCGGGGCTACACCTTCACCGTCCAGGGCTACTCCGGCACCCACGCCTCCGCCCAGTCCGCCCCGGTGAACACCACCACCGCCGCGGCACCCGCCAACAGCCCGTTCCGCGCGGCCTACTTCGACCAGTGGGGCGTCTACGAGAACGCGTACCACGCGAAGAACGTCGAAACCAGCGGCGCGGCGGCCAAGCTGGACGTCCTCCAGTACGCCTTCGCCAACATCCACCCGACCAACCTGACCTGCTTCCAGGCGGTCAAGGCCTCGGACTCGGGCAACGAGAACAACCCGAACGCCGGTGACGGCGCCGGTGACGCCTACGCCGACTACCAGGCCGACTACAACGGCGCGGCCAGCGTGGACGGCACCGCCGACACCTGGGAGCAGCCGCTCAAGGGCAACTTCAACCAGCTGCGCCAGCTGAAGGCCAAGTACCCGAACCTGCGGATCGCCATCTCCATCGGCGGCTGGACCTACTCCAAGTACTTCTCGGACGCGGCCGCGACCGACGCCTCGCGCAAGAAGTTCGTCTCCTCCTGCCTCGACATGTTCCTCAAGGGGAACCTGCCCACCAACGTCGCCGGTGACCCGGCGGGCGGCGCCGCCGCGGCGGCCGGGCTCTTCGACGGCATCGACCTCGACTGGGAGTACCCGGGCTCGGCCGGCGGCCACACCGGCAACCACTACTCCCCGAACGACAAGCAGAACTTCACCCTGCTGCTCAAGGAGTTCCGCACCCAGCTGGACGCCCTCGGCAACGCCCAGGGCAAGAAGTTCCTGCTGACCGCGGCGCTGCCCAGCGGCCAGGACAAGATCGCGCAGCTGGAGACCGACAAGATCGGCGCCTACCTGGACTACGCCGACGTCATGACCTACGACATGCACGGCGCGTGGGACGCCAAGGGCCCGACGAACCACCAGGACCCGCTGCACGACAGCCCGGCCGACCCGACCACGCCGATCACCCCGGGCAACCGCAAGTACAACGTCGACACCACCCTCACCGCGTACACCACCGGCCTGCCGGAGTACGGCATCGCGGGCGGGTTCCCGGCGAACAAGATCGTGCTGGGCGTGCCGTTCTACTGGCGCGGCTGGACCGGCGTGCCGGCCGGCAACAACTTCGGCCTGTACCAGAGCGCGACCGGCCCGACCCCGGCCAAGCCGCTGAGCGCGGAGGCCGGCCTGGCCGCCTGGAAGGAGCTCAACGCGACCGCCGCCAACACCCACTGGGACCCGGTCACCGAGTCCTCCTGGGTGTACGACGGCACCAACTTCTGGACCGGTGACACCCCGCAGGCCGTCCAGGCCCGCGGCGCGTACGCCAAGAGCAAGGGCCTGGCCGGGATGTTCGCCTTCTCCCTGGAGAACGACGACGCCTCCGGCACCATGATCAACGCGATGAGCAACAGCCTGAACTGACGCCCGCGTCAACGGCCCCGGAGGGCCGGCCGGTGGTGGTGCACCGGCCGGCTTGTCGAAGTAGCGCAGCGTGAACTTCTTG
>NZ_BAAAKJ010000334.1:5572-6115 GCF_039527695.1 Kitasatospora putterlickiae | reverse complement strand
CCCGCCCAGGGCGCCCCGGCCGCCCCGGGTCGCCGCCGGGTCCGGGCGTGCCGGGGATCCGGCGCTGCGCCGGATCACCCTGCTCAGCGTGGCCAACCTGCCCTTCGCCTTCTCCTTCGACGTCCTGGAGGTGGCGCTGCCCGCGCTGCTGGTGCTGCATCTGCACGCCTCGGCGGCCTGGTCCTCGGGGGTGTTCGTGGGCAACACGGTGCTGGTGATCACCCTCCAGCTGGCCGTGGTGCTCCGCCTCGGCCACCGCTCCCGGCACACCGTGCTGGCCGCCGGCGGCGCCACGCTCGCCCTCTCCTACCTGGGCTTCTGGGCGGCCGGCGGGCTCGGCGGCACTGCCGGGGCGGCCGGCGTGGCGGCGGTGTCGGTGCTGTTCACGCTCGGCGAGATCCTCTACTCCGGCTCGGGCACCGCGCTGGTCGCCGCGAGCGCCCCGCCTGGGCTGCTCGGCCGCGCGCTGGCCCGCTGGGAGCTGTCGACGGGCGTCGGCCGCGCGCTCGCCCCGGCCGCGCTGACCTCGCTGCTGGCCGGCTG
>NZ_BAAAKJ010000334.1:2037-5537 GCF_039527695.1 Kitasatospora putterlickiae | reverse complement strand
GTGGCCGGTGCTGGCCGACGCCACCCCGGCCGCCGTGCCCGCCGTCGCCCGCCTGCGCCCGGCCCGCTGACCGGGGCCGGGCCCTTCCCGGGAACGGGCCGGCCGGCTCCCGGGGTGCGGGTGGGCGGCGGGTCGCGGATCCTGGGCGACGGGGCACGCGTACGCGCCCGATCCCCTCCCCCTCGCCCGAATCCCTCCCCGACTCCCTCGCCCGAATCCCTCGCCCGAGGAAGGACAACGCCCATGAGCGCCCTCGACTTCGAGGTCATCGACAGTCCGGACAGCTCGCTCAACAAGACGTCCGTGCTGGTCACCGGCCCGCAGGACGCGCTGCTGGTGGACGCCGGGTTCACCCGCTCCGACGGGCGGCGGCTGGCGGAGCGGGTGAAGGCCAGCGGGAAGCGGCTGACCACGGTGTTCGTCAGCCACGGCGACCCGGACTTCTACTTCGGCGCCCAAGAAATTCAGGACGTCTTCCCGCAGGCGCGGTTCCTGGCCACCGCGTCGACCGTCGAGCACATCCAGGAGACCTTCGACGCCAAGGTCCGGGCCTGGTCGCACCTGGGTCCGGAGCTGCCGACCCGGCTGGTGCGCCCGGAGGTGCTGCACGGCGACGAGCTGGTCTTCGAGGGGCACCGCTTCGAGCTGCGCGGAGCGGACTTCCACCTGCCGGACAGGCACTACCTGTGGCAGCACCACCACCGCACGGTGCTCGGCGGGGTGCTGCTGTTCCAGGGACTGCACGTGTGGACGGCCGACACGCCGGCGCCGGAGCAGCGGGCGGCCTGGATCGACCTGCTGGACGGCATGGCGGCGCTGGAGCCGGCCTTCGTGGTGGCCGGGCACCGGACGGCGGACGCGCCGACCGACAGCTCGTCGATCGACCGGACCCGGGACTACCTGCGGGCCTTCGAGACGGAGGTCGGCCGGGCGCCGGACGCGGCGGCGGCCAAGGAGGCGTTGGAGCTCCGCTTCCCGGAGCTGGGCATGCGGCTGGCGGTCGACCTCGGCACGAAGGTCGCCAAGGGCGAGCTGAGCTGGGGCTGAGCGCGATGATCGAGGTACCGCGGCCGGAGGCCGCTTTCGCAGAGTCCGAGGCCCCGGCCGACGTGGTGCGCCGCCAGTACCTGGCGTCGGCGCGCGGCGATCTGGGGGCGTTGCGGGCGACGCTCGCCGACGACGTGGAGTGGACGGAGATGGCGGGCTTCCCGCTGGCCGGCACCTACCGGACGCCGAAGGGCGTCACCGGCGGGGTGATGGAGCGGCTGGCCGCCGAATGGGAGGAGTGGACGGTGCACGACGACCGGTACGTGGTGGCCGGTGAGGACGTGGTGGTGCTGGGCCGGTACACGGCGGTGCACAAGGTGACCGGCCGCCCGCTGGCCGTCCGGCTGGTGCACCACTTCACGGTGCGCGGCGGGCGGATCGTGCGGTTCGAGCAGTTCACCGACACCGCCCTGGTCCGCGAGGCGATGACGCCCTGACGGTGTGACCCGCCCCCTCGTGTCACCCGTTCGGGGGAGCCCGCGCGGCGCGCCGGACGCGCTCTCGACAGCTCCCCCGGACGGCGGCAGGCTGTCGGTGATTTCCGCCGGAGAGCGAGGAGTTCACCATGAGCACGGACAGCACGGGCACCGACCGCGGCGGGCGGGAGCGCCCCTTCGTGATCGTCGGCGCGTCCCTCGGCGGCGCGAAGGCCGCGCAGGCGCTGCGCGAGGCGGGGTACACCGGCGGCATCGTCCTGATCGGCGACGAGCACGAGCGCCCGTACGAGCGTCCGCCGCTGTCCAAGGGCTACCTGATCGGCAAGACGGACCGGGAGAAGATCTACGTCCATCCGCCGCAGTGGTACGCCGAGCACGACGTGACGCTGCGGCTGGGCACGGCGGTGGTCGCCATCGATCCGGCGGCGCACACGGTGACCTTGGCCGACGACGGGCGGGTGGAGTACGCGAAGCTGCTGCTGACCACCGGGTCGGTGCCGCGCCGGCTGCCGGTGCCCGGGGCGGAGCAGGACGGCGTGCTCTACCTGCGGCGGGTGGAGGACAGCGAGCGGATCCGCGAGGCGTTCCGCCCGGACGCCCGGGTGATGGTGATCGGCGCGGGCTGGATCGGGCTGGAGACGGCCGCCGCGGCACGGGCGGCGGGCGCCGCGGTGACGGTGCTGGAGGCGGCCGAGCTGCCGCTGCTGCGGGTGCTGGGCCGCGAGGTGGCTCAGGTCTTCGCCGACCTGCACCGCGACCACGGTGTCGACCTGCGGTTCGGCGTGCGGGTCACGGAGCTGACCGGCGAGGACGGCCGGGTGACCGGCGTCCGGCTGGCGGACGGCACGACGGTGCCGGCGGACGCGGTGGTGGTGGGCGTCGGCATCGCCCCGGACACCGCCCTCGCCGAGGCCGCCGGCCTGGAGGTCGACAACGGCGTCAAGACGGACGAGCACCTGCGCACCTCCGACCCCGACATCCACGCGGCGGGCGACGTCGCCAACGCCTACCACCCGCTCTTCGGCCGCCACCTCCGCGTGGAGCACTGGGCGAACGCCCTCAACCAGCCCCAGACCGCCGCCCGCGCGATGCTCGGCGAGGACGCGGTGTACGACCGCGTCCCCTACTTCTTCTCGGACCAGTACGACCTGGGCATGGAGTACATCGGCTACGTCGAGCCCGGCGGCTACGACCGCGTGGTGTTCCGGGGCGACCCGGCCACCCGCGAGTTCATCGCCTTCTGGCTCGCCGACGGCCGCGTCCTGGCCGGTATGAACGTCAACGTCTGGGACGTCACCGACCCGATCCGCGAGCTGGTCCGCTCCGGCCGCACGGTCGACGCCAAGGCCCTCGCCGACCCGGACGTCCCCCTCACCGACCTCTGAGCCCGTGCGGTGAAGGCCGAACGGCCCGCGCGCGGAAGGCTGTTTCCGGCGGCGGGCCGTTCGGGTCTTCAGGTGGTCTTCGGGTGGTTGGGTAGGTCCCCGGCTGGGCGGGGGGGGCGTCAGGCGACGGGCGGGAAGGCCTCGGCGTCCGGCTTCAGGAGCTGGCCGGGGGCGGGGGCCTTCTGGTTCACCAGGTAGTCGGTGACCAGCTGGCCGAGTTCCTTGCTGCGGCCGACGGCGCAGTGCTCGACCACGTCGACCGAGACCAGCACCGCGTTGCCCAGCTGGCGCTGCATGCGCTGGGAGAAGGTGTAGTTGGTGGCCGGGTCGTAGAGGTTGCCGACGACCATCACCGGGGTGGAGGTCTTCCGGTTCCACGGGCCGCTGAAGCGCTCGGCGTCGCGGGCCGGGGCCGGCCAGGAGGAGCAGGTCGGGCCGTCGAAGGCCTGGTAGCGGCCGAAGGTCGGGGACTCCTTCTCCCAGGCCTTGGCCAGGTTGACGAAGGTCTTCGGGTTGGACGGGTACGGCTTGTCCTGGCAGTTGACGCCGTAGTAGGAGTCGTCGGAGGAGTACGGGGTCTCCGGCAGGGCCTCGCGCAGCGCGGTCGGCACGGTCGTCGCGAGCACCTTGG
>NZ_BAAAKJ010000334.1:0-1958 GCF_039527695.1 Kitasatospora putterlickiae | reverse complement strand
ACGTCGACCGGTGCGGCGGCAGGCACGCCGGTCGGCACGTCGGCCGGCGCGGCGGCGGCCAGGCCCTGGGCGGCGGCCGGGGCCTGGACCACCGAGTACAGCGCCTGGAGGGACTTGGCGAGCGGCGCCTGGCGGCTCTGCGCGTACAGGGCGTTGGCGACCTGGCTGGTGAAGCTGGAGAGGGTGACCTGGGTGCCATCCGGCAGGGTGACCGGGCCGGTGCGCAGGCGGTCGCGGACGGTGTCGAACTTGACGCGGGTGTCGCCGTCGCCGAAGGCGCAGCGCGGGGCGCCGGCGGCCTGGCAGCGCTTGAGGTACTCGGCGAGCGAGACCTCGAAGCCGGCGGCGCGCTGGCGGTCGTACTCGACGCCGTTGTGCATCCGCAGGTTGGGGTCGACGTTGCCGTCGACGATCAGCGCGCGGACCTTGTTCGGGTACATGCCCGCGTAGGTGGCGCCGATGAGGGTGCCGTAGGAGAAGCCGGCGAAGGTGAGCTTGGCGTCGCCGACGGCGCGGCGCATCCGGTCGAGGTCGCGGACCACGTTGATGGTCGACATGTGCTCGATGAGCGGGCCGGCGTTGCGCGAGCAGGCGTCGCTGTAGTCCTCGGTGGCGTTGATGGTCTCCGCTATCTCGGACTTGGTCACCGGGACGCCGGTCATCCGGTCGAAGACGCCGGCGGCCTCCTCGTCGGTGGTGAAGCACTTGAGCGGGTTGCTGCGGGCCACGCCGCGCGGGTCGAAGCCGACCATGTCGAAGCGGTCCTGGACGTCCTTGCCGAAGCGGTTGGTGGACGCCCACAGGTAGCCGCTGCCGCCCGGACCGCCGGGGTTGAGGAAGAACGAGCCGATCCGCTTGGCCGGGTCGCCCGCGCGGCGGCGCATCATGGCGATGCCGATGGTCTCGCCGTCCGGGTGGTCGTAGTCGAGCGGTACCTGGTAGACCGCGCAGTCGTAGATCTTGGGGTCCGGCTGGGTCGGGTCGGGGTTGCACGGCTTCCAGTCGACCGGTGCCACCTTGGCCTCGGCGGCCGGGCCGGGGGCCGGTGCGGCAACGGCCGCGGCGGCCGAGCCGGCGACGAGGGCGAGCGCACTGGTGACCGCCAGTGCCGCGCTGGTGATTCGGGACACGAAACCTCCTCCGGTTCTGCAAACCCGGACAGCCTGTCAGGCCGCGATCAAGAGGGGAAGGGATGTGCGACGGGAGAATGTGCGGTCGTGGCCCGAACGGGCGTCAATTCGCTTCCCGGCGGGCCGATTGACGGGAAACAGTGCGGCGGGTGGCTGAAGATCATCATTCACCGTATGGCCTGGCGGGCCCCGGTGGGCGGCCCGAGGGTGGCCGGCGCCCGTCACGGGCGGTCCCGTTCGGCCCGCCGCACGCTCGCCGTCGCGCAGGGGGCCTTCCGGTCTCGGGCGGGAGCGGACCAGTCATCAGGGACTTAAGGGACGGGCAAACTTGGGCCACTTCGGCACACCGGGGCGCCCGGCACACCGCCTGGCGCTGGACCGTGCACCCACCCGCCCCCTGGTTCCGGCGCGCGCCCCCGGGGCCGATGTCACCCGGACGGCGGTACCTCACGCCGCACCCGGCCTCTTCCGCGCCCTCCGTGTCCGTCCCGTCCGCCATCCGTTCAGCTGTCCGATCCCGCCCCGGAAAGGCGTGTTGACCGGCCATTAGGGCCCTCCTATGCTCGACGGCGTTCTCGTTCGCGATCGTGAACACGACCAGAACGTGCACACCCCGCGAGCGCCGTCCGGCACCGGGGCGGGACCTCGCGGCTCCCGCCCGGCGGGAGCCGTCACCCGGCGAGAAGGGCCCTCCCATCAGCACCTCGATCGCACCCCCAGGGGACACGGGCCCCTCCGCCGGGCCACGGCCCACCGGCACCGCCCGCCGCCGCTTCCTGACCTACCTGATCGCCGCGCCGACCCTCACCGCCGCCGCGCGCGCCGGCC
>NZ_BAAAKJ010000333.1:31765-35021 GCF_039527695.1 Kitasatospora putterlickiae | reverse complement strand
GACACCACGGCGCCGGCGGTGCCGCGGGACGCCGCCGAACCGGTGCTGGTCGCCGAGGACCTCACCGTCCGCTACGGCCGCCGGGGCGCGCCCGCGCTCGACGGCGTCGGCCTCACCGCCGCGCCGGGGCGTGCCGTCGGGGTGATCGGCGAGTCCGGTTCCGGCAAGTCCACGCTGGCCCGCGCCCTGCTCGGGCTGCTGCGCCCGCGGTCCGGCGGCGTCCGGGTCGGCGGCCGCTCCTGGGACGGGGCCACCCCGGCCGAGGAACGCGCGCTGCGCCGCCGGGTCCAGTTCGTCTTCCAGGACCCCTACGCCTCGCTCAGCCCGCGGATGACCGTCCGCGAAGCGCTCGCCGAGCCCCTGCTGGCCCATGGGCTGCCGCTCGGACGCATCGAGGAGCTGCTCGAACTGGTCGGTCTGCCGGAGGAGTTGCTGGACGCCCTGCCGCACCGGCTGTCCGGCGGGCAGCGTCAGCGGGTGGCGATCGCCCGGGCGCTCGCCGTCGGCCCCGAGGTGCTGGTGGCCGACGAGCCCACCTCCGCGCTGGACGTCTCCGTCCAGGCGCAGATCCTCAACCTGCTGCTCGACCTGCGCCGCCGCACCGGCATCGGCCTGGTGTTCATCTCGCACGACCTCGCGCTGGTCCGCCACCTCTGTGACGAGGTGCTGGTGATGCGGCACGGCCGGGTGGTCGAACAGGCGCCCGTCGAGCGGCTGTTCAGCGCGCCCGAGCACCCGTACACCCGCGAGCTGCTCGCCGCCGCCGGGCGGCACTGATCCCCGCCCCGACTCCTCCGAGGAACGCCATGACGCCGTCCGCCCGCCCCTCCCGCCGCCAACTCCTGCGCGGCGCCGCCTCCGTGACCGCTCTGACCACGGTGGGCGTGTTCGGCGCCGGGGCCGCCTCGGCCGCCCCGCGCCGTCCCTCCGGCACCCCCGAGGTGACCGGACTCGGCCCGGGCAACGCCGACTTCCCGCTGATGAGCGCCACCCTGATCGGCGAGACGCTGTGGATCGGCTCGCGCAACCTGGCCCCGGCCAAGGCGGTCGGCTACCACGTGCCGACCGGCCGGGTCACCGGCACCGCCGTCCTGCCCACCGGCAACTTCGTGCAGGGCTCGGCCGCCCACGACGGCCTGCTGTACCTCGGGGTCACGGACGCGCCGAAGGCCGTCAACCTCTACCGCCTCGACCCGGCCGGCGGCGGGGTGCGCGGCCTCGCCAACGTGCCCGGCGCCGACGTCCGGGACGTCGCGGTCGCCCCCGACGGCGTGGTGTTCGCCACCGGCCGGCAGAAGGGGCGGGCGGCCGGCCCCGGCTTGTACGCCTACGACCCGGCGACCGGCGCGCTCACCGAGGTCGCCTCGCCCGCGCCGAACGCCACCCAGGGGCGGGCCGTCGAGGCCACCGCCACCCACGCCTACCTGGGCGTCGGCAGCAACCTGGCGGGCGGCGGCGGAGCCACCCTGGCCTCGCTGTTCGCCGTCGAGCGGGCCACCGGCAAGGTCACCGACATCACCCCGCCCGAGCTCGCCGCGGACACCATCATCCGCCAGATCACCGCCCTCGGCGACGACCTGCTCGCCGTCTCCACCGAGGGCAAGCCCGCGCACGTCGCCCTGCTGGACCCGGCCACCCACACCGTGCTGCGGTCCTTCCCGGTGCCCGGCACCAAGAGCGTCACCAACTTCCAGCGCCTCGGCGACACCGTCTGGTTCACCTCCACCGAGCACGGCACGGTCTGGCGCTACCGGCTCGGCGAGGCGGGCGGCCCGGAGTCCTTCGCGGTGCCGGTCCCGGACGGCAACTCCTGGGGCCTGGGCCGGATCGGCGACACCCTGGTCGGCGTCACCGAGGGCGGCACCGCCTGGACCCTGTCCACCGCCACCGCGGCCGTCACCACCACCGACCTGGTGGCCGCCGGCGCGCCCGCCGAGGCGCAGCTCGGCATGTCGCTGGCGGCCCGGTACGGCCGGGTGTACGTCGGCGGCAACGGCTCGCTCGCGCTGCACGACCTCGGCTCCGGCGCGGTGCGCAAGCTCCCGGTGCCCGGCGAGGCCAAGGACGCCGCGATCCTCGACGACGGCACCCTCTACCTGGGCGTCTACTCCTCGCAGGGCATCTGGCGGTACCGGCCGTGGGCCGACGAGGTGCCGGTCCAGGAGGCGAGGCTGCCGCAGGAGCAGAACCGCCCGCAGGCGGTGCGCTGGGACGCCGAGCACGGTCTGCTGCTGCTCGGCGTGCAGGCCGACACCACCGGAGGCGGCTCGTTCGTCACCTACCGGCCGGGCAGCGGGCTGCCCACCGTGCACGTCGACCCGCTCGGGCCGGAGCAGTTGGTGCGCGCGGTGGCGGCCGGCCACGGGCAGGCGTTCCTCGGCGGCGACAACGCCAAGGCCACCGGCCCGCGTGGCGACCTGGCGGGCTGGGACCCGGTGGCCGGGCGCGAACTGTGGCGCACCGCCACCGACTTCGGCTCGGGCGTCAGCAGCCTGGCGGTGCACGGGCACCGGCTGTTCGGCATCACGGTGAACGGGCAGGCCTTCGCCGCCGACCTGCGCACCGCCCGGCGGGGCAGGCCCCCGGTGATCGACACCAGGGCCGACCTGCGGGCGGTCACCTCGGCCAACCCGCGTCTGCTGGTGGCCCGTGGCCGGCTGTACGGGATCAGCGAGAAGACCCTGTTCCGGCTGGACCCGGTGACGCTGGCCGCCACCGTGCTCGTCCAGGTGGACGCCGAGTGGTACAGCGGCGCCCGGCTGGCGGCCGACGAGGACGGCGTGCTGTACACCCTGCGCGGCCGCGAGCTGATCGCCGTCCGGGAACGGTGAGGCGGGCGCGAACCTCGACGCACTAGGCTGGCCCCATGGGGGAGTTGAGGGGCCGTTTGGGCGGGGTGGAGCGGGACCGCTGGGTGCGCCGCGCGGTCGTCGTGTTCGTGCTGGTGTCCGTGCTGGTGCTGCTGACGCTGACGATCACCCTGGACACGGAGGCGCCGCCGAGTGGCAACACGACGCCCGCGCCGTCCCCGGAGTCCGGGCTGGGCCTGGGTGGCGGCGACGATCAGCGCGCTCGCCGGCCTGGTGGCCTCGATCGGCGTCAGCGCGTCCAAGATCATCACCGCGATCGCCGAATTGACCCGCAGCCGGGCCGACCTCGCCCGCGCCCGCCGGGAGGGGGAGAGCGGTGCTCCCGCCGCCGCCCCCGGTGCCGGGCCGGACCCCGCGCCGGGGGAGGACGCCTGACGGGAGCGGGC
>NZ_BAAAKJ010000333.1:4646-31713 GCF_039527695.1 Kitasatospora putterlickiae | reverse complement strand
CCCGCCGCCGCGCCCGCCGTCAGCCGGTCGGGGTGAGCGCGTCGAAGGCGGCGGCGCCCGGCTCGGTGAGCAGCGCCAGGACCGCCGCCCGCACATGACGGGCCATGTCCACGGACCGGTCGAAGAGCCACTGCGCCTGGAGTCCGTCCATCAGCGCGGTGAGCCGCACGGCGGCCTCCTCCGGGTCCACGTCGTCGCGCAGGTGTCCGGCTTCGCCGGCCGCGCGCAGGGCGTGGGCGGTGCCGCGCCGGATGCGCGCGTAGCGCTCGGCGAAGTGCGGGTGGGCGGGGTGCTCCGGGTCGGAGGCCTCGCCGGAGAGCCGGACGAACAGTTCGATGAGCCCGGGGACCAACTCGTTGTGCCCGGCCAGGTCGACCATCCCGCGCAGCACGCCGAGGCCGCCGCCGAGCCGGGTGTACGGCTGGAAGCGCTCCCGGTCGAGGCGGTCGCGGTCCTCCAGGACGGCCTGGAGCAGCGCGTCCTTGTCGGGGAAGTAGCGCAGCAGACCGGCCCGGGAGATGTCGCACGCGGCGGCGAGGTCGAGGATCGTGACGGCCCGGAACCCGCGCTGCGCGAAGTGCTCGGCGGCGGTCTGGATGATCGCGGCCCGGCGGGCGCGGCCCTTGGCGTAGCCGCCGGACACCGCCGCCCCGGCTCCTGAGGTGGTCATGGGGGAACGGTAGCAGGGTTGCTTGACAGAAAGCTACACGTGTGTAGCAATTGGGCCCACGCCACGCCGTCGTGGCTGGTTCCCCTAGGAGCTCCCCCATGCTCGACACTCCCTCGCCGCCCGCGGAGGCCCCCGCTCCGCAGGCTCCCCCCGGATTCGTTCGAAGACTGGTGCTCGGCCAGTTCGGCATGTACCTGGCCGTTCTCGCCCCCGTGATGGGCGGAATGTCGGTCAAGGTCCAGGATCTGGTGGGCCTGGACGCCGCCCCCGCCCAGCTCGGGCTGGTGACCGGTACCGGCGCCCTGTTCGCGCTGGTCGGCCAGCCGCTGGCCGGCCGCCTCTCCGACCGCTGCACCTCCCGCTACGGCATGCGCCGGCCGTTCCTGTTCGGCGGAATCGCGGTGATGGCGGTGGCCCTGGCGGCCTGCGCCCTCGCGCCCAACATCCCGGCCCTGCTGATCGCCTGGTGCGCGGCCCAGGGAGCCGGCAACGTCGCCTTCGCCGCCGTCGGCGCGACCGTGGCCGACCACGTGCCCGAGGCCAGGCGCGGCAGCGTGTCCGGCATCGTCGGCGCGGTCACCCCGATCGGCATCATGGTCGGCTCGATCCTGCTCTCGGTGCTGCCCACCGACCTGCTGCGGTTCGTCGTACCGGCCGCCATCGCCGTCGTCCTCGGCTTCTGGTTCGCCGCCCGGCTGCCCGACCGGGTCCGCACCGAACCGCCCGGCGAGCCGCTGAACCCGCGCAGCCTGCTGCTCTCCTTCGTCTTCGACCCGCGCAAGCACCCGGACTTCGGCTGGGCCTGGCTGAGCAAGTTCCTCATCATGCTCGGCTACGGCGCCCTGGCCGGCTATCTGACCCTGTTCCTGGCCGCCGAGTTCGGCATGGACGACACCGATGAGCAACTGCGCTTCAACGCCCTGGCCAACGGTCTGAGCGTGGCCACCCTGGTCATCGCCAGCATCGTCGGCGGCGCCCTCTCCGACCGCGTCGGCCGCCGCAAGCCGTTCGTGATGGGCGGCGGCCTGGTGATGGCGGCCGTGCTCGCCGCGGTGACCGTCACCCCGTACCTGGGCGACGCCGGCCTGGGGACCCTGCTGGTCCTCGAAGCCGTCCTCGGCATCGGCGCCGGCCTGTTCTTCGCCGTCGACAACGCGCTCGCCATCAGCCTGCTGCCCAGCCGGGACGACACGGCCAAGGACCTCGGCGTGCTCAACATCGCCAACGCCCTGCCGAGCTCGATCTCGCCGTTCCTGGCCGGCGTGGTCGTCATCCCGGTCGGCAACGCCCTGCTCGGCGGGGCCGGCTACTCCCTCTGGTTCGGACTCGCCGCCGTGTTCTGCCTGGTCGGAGCGCTTCTCGTGACCAGGATCAGAAGCGCCGCCTGACCGCGCCCGCCCCCGACCTCCCGAATCCCCCCGCACCACCGAGAAAGGCCCCCGTCATGAGCACCGACGCCCGCTTCCCCTACCAGGACCCGACGCTGACCGCCGACCAGCGCGCCGAGGACCTGCTGAGCCGCCTGCCGCTGGAGGACAAGGCCGGCCTGATGTTCCACCCGCTGGGCAACACCGCCGCCCTGGACGAGCCCGGCCTCTTCGGCATGCCCTCGATGGCCACCTTCCTGGAGCGGCGCATCAACCACTTCAACATCCTCTGGGCGAGTGACGCGGGCGACCTCGCCGCCTGGCACAACAACCTCCAGCGGACCGTCCTGGAGCGGCCGCTCGGCATCCCGGTCACCATCTCCAGCGACCCGCGCCACTCCTTCACCGACAACCCGGCCACCGCGCTGCTGGCCGGCCCGTTCTCGCAGTGGCCCGAGCCGCTCGGCTTCGCCGCCGTCGGCTCGCCCGAACTGGTGCGCCGCTGGGCGGACACGGTGCGCCGCGAGTACCTGGCCGTCGGCATCCGGGTCGCGCTGCACCCGCAGATCGACCTCGCCACCGAGCCGCGCTGGGCGCGCATCAGCACCACCTTCGGCGAGGACGCCGACCTCACCTCCGAGCTGGCCGTCGCCTATGTGCGCGGGCTCCAGGGCGAGCGGGTGGGGACGGAGTCGGTCTCGGCGATGGCCAAGCACTTCCCGGGCGGCGGCCCGCAGCTGAACGGTGAGGACCCGCACTTCGCGTACGGCCGCGAGCAGGTCTACCCGGGCGACAACTTCGAGTACCACCTCAAGCCGTTCAAGGCCGTCATCGAGGCCGGCGTCGCCCAGATGATGCCCTACTACGGCATGCCGGTCGGCACCGGGCACGAGGAGGTCGGCTTCGGCTTCAACCAGGGGATCATCACCGGGCTGCTGCGCGAGCGGCTCGGCTACGACGGCATCGTCTGCACCGACTGGGCCATCCTCGCCGACAAGTGCTGGGGCGTGGAGGAGCTGACCTACGAGGAGCGCATGCTCAAGTCCCTGGACGCCGGGGTGGACCAGTTCGGCGGCGAGTTCCGCCCGCGGGTGCTGGTGGACCTGGTCAAGGCCGGGAAGGTGACCGAGGAGCGTGTCGACGTCTCGGCGCGCCGGCTGCTGCGCGAGAAGTTCCGGCTCGGCCTGTTCGACCGGCCGTACGTGGACGAGGCCGCCGCCGTGGCGCTCGTGGGCGCCGCCGGGGCGCGCGCCGAGGGCCTGGCGGCGCAGGCGGCCGCGTCCGTCCTGCTGGCCAACGCCGCGGAGGGCCCGGCCCGGCTGCCGCTCGCCCCGGGCGGGCTGAAGGTCTACGCGGAGGGCCTGTCCGCCGAGGTGCTGGGCGACCGCGCGACGCTCGTCGCCACGCCGGAGGAGGCGGACGTGGCGGTGCTGCGGCTGGCGGCGCCGTTCGAGCCGCGCGGTGAGGCGGGCTCCCTGGAGTCCTTCTTCCACGCGGGCTCGCTGGACTTCCCCGAGGAGGAGGTCGAGCGCGTGCGGCGGATCTGCGCCACCGTGCCGACCGTCGTCGACGTGTACCTGGACCGCCCGGCGATCCTCACCGGGATCGCGGGCCACGCCGCCGCGCTGACCGTCAACTTCGGCGCGGAGGAGCGCGCCTTCGTGAAGGTGCTGTTCGGCGAGGAGCGGCCGCAGGGCTCGCTGCCGTTCGACCTGCCGTCCTCGATGGCGGCCGTGGAGGCGAGCCGGCCGGACGTCCCGTTCGACACCGCCGACCCGCTGTTCCGCTTCGGCCACGGCCTCCGTTACGAGGGCTGACCACGCCTCCGGTACGGTCCGCCGCCTCCCGGTGGCGGGCCGCACCGCGTCAGCCCAGCGCCCAGCCGACCAGCGAGAGGGTGGCCATCGACAGCAGTGTCGAGGCCAGCACCGTGTCCCGGGCGAAGGCGGCCCCGTGGTCGTACTCGCGCGCGTAGGTGAACACGTTCTGCGCGGTCGGCAGCGCCGAGAACAGCACCACGGTGAGCAGTTGGCGCGGCGGCAGGTCGAGCAGCAGCGCGCCGACCGCCCAGGCCGTCAGCGGCTGGACGACGGTCTTGAGGGCGACCGCCGTCGCGGTCTCCAGGTACCGGGAGGCGCCGGTGACGGCGGGCGGGTGGCAGAGCGAGAGGCCGAGCGCCACCAGGGCGGTCGGCACGGCCGCGCCGCCGAGCAGTTCGCAGGAACGGTTCAGCTCGGCGGGCACCCGCCAACCGGTCGCCGACACCACGGCGCCGAGCCCCACCGCCAGCAGGATCGGGTTGCGCAGCGGCAGCGTGAGCGCCGCCCGCGGACCCGCGCGCCCGGAGTCCAGCACGGTCAGCACCGCCGGGGTGACCACCAGGATCTGGAACAGCACCACCGGCCCGACGAACGAGGCGTCGCCGAGCACCTGGGTGGCCACCGGGATGCCGAGGTTGGCCGAGTTGACGTACCCGGCCGCCATGCCGGCGAGGGTCCGCTCCGGCAGCGCGCGCCCGAACAGCCGGGACGCGGCGAGCAGCCCGAGCCCGCCCGCCACCACCGTGCTCGCGGTGAACGCGACCATCGACGGGTTGGCGAACCGGTCCAGCGGGGTGTGGCCGATCAGCAGGAACAGGGCGGCGGGCATGGCCGCGTGGAAGACGAAACGGTTCAGCACTTGCTCGGCGTGCTCACCGAGCAGCCCGGCGCGGCCGAGCAGGCAGCCGACGCCGGTCAGCGCCCAGATCGGGGCGAAGCCGGACAGCAGCGGGTGCAGGCTGGGCATGGCCCCCCTCGATGCGGTGGTCGGCGGGCCCGGAACGGACCGGACGCCGGAAGTCAATCAGGCGTCCGGGCGGCTCCGGCGGGCGGCCCCCGCGCGGCCCGGCGCCTACCATGGCCGGATGGAGTACTTGAGCCTGACCGAGGTCGAGCGGATCGCCCGGAGCGCGCACGCGGAGCAGACCGACAAGAACGGGCACCCCTACGCCGAGCACCTGGCGGCGGTCGCCCACGGGGTGGCGGAGCGCGGCGGCAGCGCGGAGCAGATCGCGGCCGGCTGGCTGCACGACGCCCTTGAGGACGACAAGCTGACCCGGGAGTGGCTGGCCGGCGCCGCCCTCAGCGCCACCACCAAGGCCATCGTGGACGCGCTCACCAAGCGGCCCGGCGAGCCGCTGGAGGAGTACACCGCGCGCATCCTGGCCACCCCCGGAGCCCTGGTCGTCAAGCGGGCCGACCTCGCGCACAACTCCGACCCGGTCCGGCTGGCACGCCTGGACCGGGCCACCGCCGAACGGCTCGCCGCCAAGTACCGGCGGACCCGCGAACTGCTCGGCCTGCCCGCCGATTCTGACTGACGGCCCGTCAGTCCGCCGTCGTGGCGGGCAGGAAGCGGGCGAACGGGTCACCGGAGCGGGCGCAGTGCTCGGCGAGCAGCGCGCGGAACCGGCCGAGCAGGGCCGAATGCCGGGCGTCCACCGCGAGGTTGACCATCTCGCCCGGATCCCCGGCGAGGTCGAACAGCTGCTCGCGGTGATCGCCCCAGGCGTAGCAGACGTACTTGTGCCGCTCGTCGCGGATCATCCGGCCGAGGGCGTTGTTGAACCCGGGCAGCTCCCAGCGGGTCTCCACCACCACCGTCCCGCGCGGCTCCGGGGCGCGCACGCTGCGCCCCGGCAGGCCGGGCGGCGCGGGGACGCCGGCGAGGTCGCAGAGGGTGGGCAGGAGGTCGGGGCCGGTCGACACCAGCCGGTCGCTGACCTCGCCGGCCGCGGTGCCCGGCCCGCTGATCAGGAACGGCACCCGCACCGATTCCTCGAACAGGGCCCACTTCTGGTTCCAACCGTGCGCGCCGGCGCCGTCGCCGTGGTCGGAGGTGAACACCACGACGGTCTCCCGTCCGGTCCGGCGCTGGTGCTCGCGCAGCCCGTCCAGCACGGTGCCGAGGTTCGCGTCCACCCGTTCGACCAGCGCGTAGTACGCGTGCCGGTAGCGCCGCCAGTCGTCCTCGCGCCATTCGGCGGTCGGGTGGGTGTGCGCCCAGGCCCGCTGCGCGAGCCGGGGCAGGCGTGCCTCGTACGGCGCGGGCGGGAAGTTGGCGGGCAGCGGAGGGCACTCGGCGACCGGCGGCGGGGCGGGCAGCGGGCCGGTCTTCGGGTCCTGGCCGCGCGCCCACTCGCAGATGCCGTGCGGCTCCAGGAAGGAGAGCACGAGGAGGAACGGGCGCGGGCGCGGGCGGCGGAGGAACGCGGCGGCGGCGCGGGCCAGTCCGGCGTCGTTCCCGGCCGGGTGGATGCGGCGGAAGCCGCGGCCCTCGGGCAGGTCGAGTTCGGGCAGGTGCCACTTGCCGCCGTAGGCGCAGTCGTACCCGGCCTCGGCGAACACCCGGCCCAGCAGGGGCTCCGGGGCGGATCCGTCCTGGCCCGCCGCCTCGTTGCCGGTGACGCCGAGGGCGCTGGGCGGTTGCCCGGTGAGCAGGCTGGCCCGGGACGGCGCGCAGAGCGGCTGGGCGCAGTACGCCTGCCGGTAGCGGGTGCCGGCGGCGGCCAGCGCGTCCATGTGCGGGGTGCGCAGGTACGGGTTCCCGGCGACGCCCATCGCGTCGGAGGTCTGCTGGTCCGTCAGCACGACGAGCACGTCGGGCGGTGGGGCGGTCACGTCAGGCCATCCGTTCGTAGGCGCGGCGGTCGAGTGCCCAGCGGAGCGGCTCGCCGAGCGTCCACCGCTCGAACTCGCCCACCACCAGGTCGCCGAGGCGTCGCCGCTCCAGCGCCTGGCTGCCCGCCAGGTGCGGGGTGACCACGACGTTCGGCAGGGTGAACAACGGCGAGCCGGGCAGGGGCGGTTCGGGGTCGGTGACGTCCAGCACGGCGAACAGGTCGGGCCGTTCGGCGAGCACGTCGAGCAGGGCCGGCTCGTCCAGGACGGCGCCGCGCGCGGTGTTGACGAGGGTGGCGCCGGGCTTCATCGAGGCGAGCAGGCGCCGGCCGACCAGGCCCCGGGTCTCCGGGACGAGGGGGGTGTGGACGCTCACCACGTCGGAGGTGGCGAAGAGTTCGTCCAGCCCGACCGCGCGCACCCCGGGCGGCGGCGCGGCGTACGGGTCGTGGGCGACGACCCGCAGGTCGTAGGCGCGCAGCCGCTCGCAGACCAGCCGCCCCGTCTCGCCGAGCGACAGCACGCCGACGGTGGCGCCGTACGCGCCGGGGGCCCGGCCGACCCGCACGGGCGCGCGGGCGGCGCGGGCGGCGAGCACGTGGCGCCAGCCGTCCTTGAGCGCGTAGACGATCTGCGCGACGGTGAACTCGGCGACCGGTACGGCGTTGGCGTGGACGGCGGTGACGATCGGGACGCCGGTGGCCCAGAACTCCTCGGTGACGATCCGGCGCACCGACCCGGCCGCGTAGAGCACCAGGGCCAGCCGGGGCATCCGCTCCAGCGCCGCCGCGTCGAGGACGGGTCCGCCCCAGCCGGTGCACAGCACCTCGACGTCGCGCAGCGCGTCCGGCGCGGCGGCGAGCCGTTCGGGGGACCAGACCCCGCCGGGGGCGCCCGGGTCCTCGACGGTTTCGGCCCGCGCCAGCACCCGGGCGCGGGCCTCGGGCCCGTAGACGTCGGGGAAACGGGCCGGGTCCATGGCGAAGGCGGCCGCGAACATCCGGGACTCCTTAGGTCGAGTGGCCACGAGGAGTTTCTATCACACTGAGAAATAGTGGGGCCCCGGCGCGGGGAGGGCTCAGTGCGTGATGAAGGTGGCCCCGTCGGCGAGCCGGACGGCGGCCGCGGCCGCGCCGACCAGCTCCGTGGTGGTCGAGTGCACCACCATCAGCCGTGGCAGCACCGGCACCCGGCCCTGCAGCCGGGACTCGATCGCGGTCAGCGTCTCGCCGCCGCTCTCCCAGAACAACCGCCCGCCCAGCGCGATCAGTTCGGGGCCGAGCACACTGGTCAGATTGGCCACCAGCAGCGCCAGGTCGTCGGTGAACTCGTCCACCAGCCGGACCGCCGCCGGCACGCCCTCGCGGGCCAGCCGGAACAGCTCCGCCACCCGCTCGGCCGACGTTCCCGAGACGGTCAGCCCGGCCTCGGCGATCCGCCGGTCCACGGCGTGGTCGCCGATCCGCGCCTGGGTGTCGCCGGTGCGGCCCAACGGCCGGTCCAGCGCCCGGCGGTCGCCCATCAGGTGCCCCAGCGCGCCCGCCGACCCCAGCCGGCCCCGGTGCAGCCGGCCGCCCAGCACGATCCCGGCGCCGACCTCGATCCCGACCACCACCGCCGCGAGGTCGCCCACCCCGGCCGCCGCCTCGCTCCGCTGGACGGCCAGCGCGACCAGGTCCACGTTGCTCTCGACCGCCACCGGGACGCCCAGCCGCTCCTGGAGCAGCGTGCGCAGCCGCAGCCCGGGCCAGTCCAGCGCCGGGGCGAACTCGACCAGCCCGGTCCGGTCCCGGACCACCCCGGGCACCCCGACCACCAGCGCGCGCGGCGCGCCCGCGTGCCGCCCCGCCCACGCCCGCAGCCCGTCGACCAGCGCCAGCAGCGGTTCGGTGAGGTCCTCGGCGGACGGCTCGCGCTCGCGCTCGGGTCCGAGGCCCGCCGCCCAGTGGTGCTCCGCCTCGTGCAGCACGGTGCCGTGCAGGTCGGCGACCACCCCGATGATCCGGCGCGGGCGCATCGCCACCGCGAGCACCGTCTGGGCCCCGGCGTTGTACCGGATCAGCTGCGGCGGCCGGCCGCCGCTGGACGGCGCCCGCTCGGCCTCCACCAGCACCAGCCCCGCCGCCCGCATCACCTCGACCAGCCGGTGCACGGTAGCCGTCGACAGTCCGCTCTCGGCCGCCAGCCGCTGCCGGGACAGCGACCCGTGCCGGCGCAGCACCTCCAGCAGCACGGTCTGGTTGACCTGCGCCACGGTCTGCGTGGTGGCGGTCGCCGGGGTGCGCGGGGACTTGGGCACCGGGTGCTCCTCGGTCGGGGCCGGGCGGGACTTTCTCTCGGCCCGAATATATCCGAGCGCCCGGGCCCGGGCGCTCTGTGCCCCGGCCGGTCCGGGAACGCCCGAAGGCCCGGCCGCGCGGATCGCGCGCGGCCGGGCCGTGGGTCACCCCGGTGGTCCCTGTCCGACCCCGGGGTGAGGGGGGACAGATGGTTCCGGAAGCGGATGTGCCTCTGGTCGGCTTAGTACCAGTGGTGGGTCTGCCAGAACGCCCAGGCGTTGTTCGGGCTGCCGTAGCGCTCGTTCATGTAGTCGAGCGCCCAGCGGATCTGGGTGGTGGGGTTGGTCTTCCAGTCGGCGCCGTGCGTCGCCATCTTGGAACCCGGCAGCGCCTGCGCCAGGCCGTACGCGCCCGAGGACGGGTTGACCGCGGTCACGTTCCAGCTGGACTCGTGGGCGATGATCTGGCTGAACGAGGAGAGCTGGTTCGCCGGCACGATCTGCGCGGCGATGGTCTGCGGCGAGGCGGACGCGGCGGAGGCGGTGGCGGGCACCAGGCCGGCACCGAGGGCGGTCACGGCGGCGGCACCGGCGAGAACGGCGGCGGAGGTACGCATACGAAGCTTGAAAGCGGGCATGAAGAACAAGACCTCAATCAGGTTGGGCCGGCGTTCGCCCCGCCCGGACCGTGGCCGGACAGGGGCCGAAACGGTCGCGGGGCGTACGCCGGACAGTCGTTGTGAAGAGCCGCGCTCCGGTGGGACAGGTACCGGGTGCGGCTGGCGACGAGACCAATTGTTGCCAGACGGGTTTGCCCGCTGCCAAGACCCCTCCGCTACGACGCCCCGTCGTAGCGATCGCGCGCGCCGTCGATTCGAAGGTCCCCTGCCGAACCCCCTGACCTGCGACGCCGCCACCCCCGCCCGGGTATCGGCCCGAGCACTACGCCCCGTCGTGCCGAGGGAATCCCTGTGAGCGCACTCACCGGCCGACGCCCCCGTCCGTCACCCGGCGCCACCCGCGCCACCACGCCCAGTCGCGGATGATCTGAGACCGGCACCACAGACCCGGCACCGGTGATCGACTGAAACACCTGTGTTCCCCGGCCCGTTGGCGTCGCTAGCGTGGTTCGTACCGGACTGAACCTGGGGGTCGGCATGGACGGCACTGGTACTGGCACTGCTCCTGGTACTGGCACGTACGCGGGCACGGACACGATCGCGGGCACGGACACGATCGCGGTCCCGCTCGCGCCCGGCGGGCTGCCGGGGCTGGGGCACCTGCTCGGGATGGCGCGCGGGCGCGCCGTCTTCCTGCAGCGGCTGCGCGTTGGCGGCGACATCGTCGAGATGAGGCTCGGGCGCCGGTCGTTCTACCTGCTCAACGCCCCCGAGGCCCTGTACGAGGTGCTGGTCGCGCAGAGCGCGAGGTTCAGCAAGGGCATGCTGTTCGACCGCGTCCGCCCCTACCTCGGCAACGGGCTGGCGACCTCCGACGGCCCCTTCCACCTCCGGCAGCGGCGTGCCCTGCAGCCCGCGTTCCACCGGGAACGGATCGCCCGGTACACCGCGACGTTCACGGCGGTCGCCGGGGAGCGGGTGGGCGGCTGGCGGCCGGGCCGGACCATCGCGATGGACCGGGAGATGCGCGAGCTGGCCGTCGCGATGCTGCTGCCGACCCTGTTCCCGTCCGCCGGGGAGCCCGGAACCGGGCGGGCCATCGACGACCTGGGCACGCGCGTCAGCAGCGACCTCGGCCTCCTGGTGCGCGGTGTGCTCCGCGCCACCGTCCTGCCGCCGGCCCTCGCGGAACTGCCGACCCCGGGGCGGCGGCGCTTCCTGGCCTCGGCGGCCTCGCTGCGCCGGCTCGCCGAGTCGGCGGTCCGGGAGGCGCGCCGCCACCCGTCCGGCGACGGTGTCCTCACGCTGCTGCTCGCGGCCGAGGAGGGCACGTCGTCCGAGGACGGTATATCGGACGAGCACGGCATGTCGGACGAGGCGGCGTGCGACGAACTCCTCACCCTGCTGGTCGCCGGAGTCGAGACCACGGCCACCACCCTGTCCTGGGCGCTGCACGTGCTCGCCCGCGACCCGGCGACCGCCGACCGGATCCACGCCGAGGCCGAGGCCGCCGGACCGGACGCCGCCACCCCGGCCGCCCTGCCGTACACCGCGCGGTTCGTCCAGGAGGTGCTCCGCCTCCACCAGCCGCTCTGGTTCATGGGGCGGCGCGCCCTGGAACCCGTGCGCGTCGGACGCCACGAACTCCCACGCGGGGCCGAGGTGGTCTACAGCGCCGCGACCCTGCACCGCGACCCGGCCCTCTTCCCCGACCCGCTGCGCTTCGACCCCGACCGGTGGCTGGCCCGGCCGGAGAAGAGCCTGCCGCGCGGCGCCTACCTGCCCTTCGGCGCCGGCAACCGCAAGTGCGTCGGCGACGGCTTCGCGTGGGCCGAGATGCTCGCCGTGCTGGCCGCCGTCACCACCCGCTGGCACCTGCACCCGGCACCGGGGCACCGGGTCCGGGCGGTCGCGGACGCCCAGATCCACCCCGACGCCCTGCCGATGTCCGTCACCCCGCGCTGAACCAGGAGGACCGACCGGTGCTGGAGTTCCACCTGGGAGAGATGGATCTGTTCGCCACCGCGCGGACGCTGGACCCCCACTTGGAGGGACTCGCCCGCTTCCTCCCGGCGACCGCCCCCGAGGCCGTGGACCCGGCGCACCTGCTGGCGGTCGAGGCCGACTGCCGCCGCGACCGGCTCGCCCTCCTCGACGCCACCGACCGGGCGTACCGGGAGAGCGGGGCGGGCCGGGCGTACGCCGCCTGGCTGTCCGCGGCGCGCCCGGCCGAGCTGATCTGCACGCGCAAGGGCGACCGCTCCCTCGACGAGGTGCACCGCCACATCGTCCGCGACTCCGTGCAGTGGCTCACCCTGTGGCTGGCCGGCTACCGCCCCGACCCGCTGTGGCACGCGCTCGCCAAGGCGGTGGCCCTGCTGGCGGTCCTGGACGACATCGTCGTCCCGCCCCAGGACGTGGTGAACGGCGTCCACCGCCTCGGCGGCGAGAGCCTGGCCGAGGTGCTGGACCGGATGAAGGCCCTCGGCGACGACCGCGACCCGCGCTGGCTCGCCGAGGCCCACCGGGAGACCCTGTTCAGCGCGCGCGTCCAGTTCCACGAGAAGTGGTCCGCCGCCGCACCGGGCCTGGCGCCACCGCAGGGCCTCGACGCGATCCGGACGTACGTCCGCGAGCCGGACGTCCTGCGCGCGAGCATCCTGCGCACGTACGCCGCCGAGACGCTGCCCGTCCTGCACCTGATCGCCTACTACTACCGCCTCCCCTACGACGACCACGACCGCGCGGCCTTCCTCGCCGCCGCCGTGGCCCAGACGCTCGGGATGGACATCTCCAAGGACCAGTACGGCGTCGGCGTGAAGGAGGTCACCAACTTCGTCGTCCGCCCAGCCCGCCCCGCCCCGGAGACCACCCGCCGCCGCACCGCCGTCCACCACACCTTCCTCCGCCTGACCGCCCGCTTCCACGACGCGACCGACCTCCCCACCCTCGTCTACGACCGCTACTCCCGCGTCTCCCTCTCCTACGCCCGCCTCGTCGACCGCTACCTCGAACGCCGCCGGATGACCCGCCTCCCCATGAACACCCCCCTGGCAGCGGTCGTCGACGACGTCCTCACCGGCCGGGGGTAGCAGCGGCCGCTCAGTCACTCCGGCTGTAGTTCGTGATGATCCGTGCGGCACAGTGGGGACATGACCACGTACAAGACGATGTCGTTCCACCTTGAGACCGAGCGGCTGATACTGCGCCCGTGGGCCGAGTCGGACGCTGCCGAGTTCTGCGCCCTCCTCTCCGAACGCGGCAAGGGCACCCCCACGGTAGAGCGCATCCGGGCGGCCATCGCGGACTTGCTCACCGCGACGTCGACCACGGGGATCGCCTTGCTGCCCATCCAGCGACGTGACGAAGGAGACTTCATCGGCTACTGCGGGCTGATCATCGGCCGGTCCACCCTGGAGGAGCCTGAGATCGCGTATGAGCTGTTCCAGCGCGCGCACGGGCGTGGTTACGCCACCGAGGCCGCCGGCGCGGTGCTCGATGCCGCCGTCGCGACCGGGCGGAAGCGGCTCTGGTCGACCGTCGGCACGTGGAACACGCCGTCGCTCCGCGTCCTTGAGAAGCTCGGGTTCGAGCGGGATCACGTGTCCATGGAGGACAACGGTGAAGTGGTCTGGCTGACACGCTCGTTGCCGTGACGCGGGAGCGCGGGCGGACTCGCGCCGTCAGAGGGCCGTGTCAGCCCTTCGGGCACACCGGGTCGGTCGAGTGGCCGGACAGGTACACCTGTTCATCGGGGTTGAGGCCGCGGTTGACGGACTGACAGATCTTCCGGATCGCTTCGGAGGGCTTGGGCGGAGCGACGTTCCACAGCCGGGCCGTGGTGTCGTTGCTCCCGGTGGCCAGGGTGCGGCCGTCGGGGCTGAACGCCAGCGCGACCACCGAGTCCGTGTGGCTGGCGAAGGTGGCGCGGCTCTTGCCGGTGGTTAGGTCCCACAGCCGTGCGGTGGTGTCGGCGCTGCCGGTGGCGAGGGTCTTCCCGTCCGGGCTGAACGCCACCGAGAACACGCTGTCGGTGTGGCTGGTGAGGGCGGCGCGGTTCTTGCCGGTGTCCACCTCCCACAGCCGGACGGCGTTGTCCTCGCTGCCGGTGGCGAGGGTCTGTCCGTCCGGGCTGAACGCCACGGCGTCCACGGCGCCGACGTGGCCTTTGAGGGTGGCGACGGGGGATCCGGTGGCGACGGTCCACAGCCGGGCGGTCCGGTCGACGCTGCCGGTGGCGAGGGTCTTTCCGTCCGGGCTGAACGCCACGGCCTCCACGGCGGCATCGTGTTCGGCATAGCCGTGGAAGTCGCCGGTGGGGACGTCCCACCATGCCGCGGTGTAGTCGTCGCCGGCGCTTGCGAGGGCCTTTCCGTCCGGGCTGAACGCCAGCGCGCGGATGTGATCCCCATGACCGGGAAGGATCTTCAGGTTCGTGCCCGTGGCCACATCCCACAGCCCGACCGTGAAGTCGGCTTCACCGGTGGCGAGGGTCTTCCCGTCGGGGCTGAGTGCCACCGCGCTCGCGGCACCGGCGGCGGACGGGCGGCCGCCCAGGAGGCCGTGGCCGGTGTGGTCCTTCACGTTCCATGCCCATACCGCCGCGTTGGTGCTCGCGGTGTTGAGGGTTCCTCCGTCGGGACTGAACGCGACCGCGCCCAGTGGCGACGCGTGGCCGGTCAGGGTGACACCGGCGGAGATGTCCCACAGCCGGGCGGTCTTGTCGACGCTGCCGGTGGCGAGGGTCTTCCCGTCCGAGCTGAACGCTACGGAGAACACGGTGTCAACATGGCCGTTGAGGGTGGCACGAGTGGATCCGGTGGCGACGTCCCACAGCCACGCGCTCTGGTCGGTGCTGCCGGTGGCGAGAGTCTTGCCGTCCCGACTGAACGCCACCGCCTCCACCCCGCCCAAGTGGCCGGTGAGGCTGATTCGGGTGGTGCCGGTGGCGACGTCCCACAACCGTGCGCTCTGGTCGTCGCTGGCCGTGGCGAGGGTCTTTCCGTCGGGGCTGAACGCCACCCCTGTCACAGTGTCGGTGTGGCCTTTGAGGATGGCGCCGGGGGATCCGGTGGCGACGTCCCACAGGCGTGCGGTTTTGTCGTAGCTCGCGGTGGCGAGGGTCTTTCCGTCGGGGCTGAACGCCACCCCTGTCACAGTGTCGGTGTGGCCTTCGAGGGTGATGCGGGTGGTGCCGGTGGCGACGTCCAGCAGGCATACCGGCCCGGTGGCGCCGCCGGTTGCGAGGGTTCGTCCGTCGGGGCTGAACGCCACTCCTGTCAGGCCGCCGAGGTCAGGGCTGAAGATGGCGCCGGGGGATCCGGTGGCGACGTCCCACAGACGGGCGCTTCCGTCGAAGCTCGCGCTGGCGAGGGTCTTGCCGTCGGGGCTGAACGCCACGGAGAACACGATGCCCTCGTGGCCGTCGAGGATGACGCGGGTGGTACCCGTGTCGACGTCCCACAGGCGTACGGACGTGTCCGCGCCGGCCGTGGCGAGGGTCTTCCTGTCGGGACTGAACGCGACGGCGTAGACCGCGTCCGTGTGGTCCGGCAGACGCCGCTGCAAGGGCAGGAGCGCCGCGTTGCCCAGGCTCCCGACGGACTCGGGCGTGTGGCTGGTGTTGTACGCCGCGATGGCCAGCAGCGCCGCGAGGTCGGGGTTGGTGTTGATGAGCGTGTCGGACTGGGCGGCGTACTGCCGTGACAGGGCCGCCTCCCGCTCCGAGGCCACCGTCCGCCACTGCCAGACGGCTCCCGCGGCGGCCACCAGGGCGACGACGAGCAGGCCGGCCAGGATCGCGTTGAGCCGCCTGCTGCGCCGGATGGCGGACTGCTGGCGTTCCTGGCTGGCGGTGAGGAACGCGCTGATGTCGCCCGGCAGGTGGCGCTGCCGCGCCCAGTCGAGGCCTTCGGCGAGTGCCGTTCCCCCGAGCAGGTCTCCGGGGTCCTTCCGTTCGGCCCAGGCGGCCCGTCGCTTGCGCGTGCTCTCCAGCCAGCCCTGGAAGCGGTGGTCCTGCTCCACCCAGTCCTGGAGCGTGCCCCATTCGCGGATGAGCGCGTCGTGGATCAGTTCGGCGACGGGTTGGCCGGCCGGTGGCTGGGGCCCGCCGGGCGTGTGCGGGGCGCGGGTCATGATGATCCGGTGGCGGGTGAGCGCGGCGACGACGTCGTCGACGGCCCGCTCGCCTTCGGGCGTGGCCTCGGTGCTGGCGGCCAGCTCGCGCAGTTCGCGCAGCGGGAGCTGTTCCCGGATGGCCGGGATCTGGTAGCCGGGCTCGGCGGGCCTTACCAGGGAGGTCAGGATCCGCTGAGCGATGGGAAGTTGCTCGCTGGGGAGTTGTCGGAGGGCGGAGTCGCACCAGGTGGTGAGGCCCCCGGTGACCCCGCCGATGCGCTGGTAGGCGTCGTGGGTGAGGTAGCCGTTCCGGCGCCGCTGCCACAGCTGACTGAGCGTCAGCTCAAGCAGTGGTAGGACCGTGACGGGCGCCCGATCGCCCGGCGCTCCTTCGGGAGCGGCCTCCAGGACGTCGGTGATGATCTGCTGGGGCAGTCCGGCCTCGAAGTGGGCGCCGACGGATCGGGCGGGCAGGGTGATGATGTCGTGCAGCTCGTCCCGGCTGAGGGTGCTCGGCAGGTTGAGCAGGCCAGGCATCGCCTTCTCCAGCAACGTCGGCGCCAGGGCCGCCAGTTGCGGGTAGAAGTCGTCGCGCATGACCAGGACCACGCTGACCGGGACCGCCGAGTCGACGAGTGCGGTGATCTGGTCCGCGACCGCCAGGACCTCCCGCTGCCGGCCGTTGGTGGACCGGGTGAGGAACTCCTCGAACTGGTCGACGACCAGCAGGATCCGGTCCCGGTCCGGTTCCTTCGCCAGCCTGCGGGTGACGGCGGCGGCGATCCCGTCCTGGCGCGCCCCGGGCAGACCGGCGCGTTCCAGCTCGGCCGGCAGGTCCTGACGCGGCCGGGCGAGTACCGGCAACCATCGGTCGCTGCCCGGCAGTTGCCCCTCGGCCAGCGCGGGCAGGACGCCGGCCTGCACGAGGGACGACTTGCCCGAACCGGAGGGGCCGAGCAGGAGCGTCAGCCGCTGCTGGTGGGCCAGGTTGGCCAGCACCTGCCGCACCGCTTCCTTCCGGCCCTCGAACCACCGGGCCTGCTCCGCGGTGAACGACTCCAGGCCCCGGTAGGGGCAGACGTCGGTCAGGGCCAGGTCGGGCCAGACCTCCCGCAGGACCTGCGCGGGGGTGACGTACGCGATGCCCTGGCCGCGTTCCCAGTCGTCGGGGGCCGCGATCTCGGTCACCATGCCGATGACCAGGCCGGTCAGCTCGTCGAGCACCGGGCCGCCGCTGAATCCGGCGGTCAGGTCGTTGGCCGCGGTCAGCTGGAGGTGGGCGCTGCCGCCCTCGGCGGCCGGCAGCAGGTCGCCGGCCACACCGAAGCCGAAGTGCCCGCCCGGCGGGGCCTGGGCGGGGAACCCGAACGACCGCACCTGATGGCCCCGGCAGCCCTCCGGGGAGCCCAGCGACAGTGCCGCCGTCCCCGGCACGGCACGGTCCAGGCGGACGACGGCCACGTCGTCGCCGTCCGGCTCGCGCCAGGGCTCCTCCAGGACGCGGCCCTCGACCAGCGGCGAGCGCTCCGCGTTGGGGAAGGCGAGCCGCACCTGTTCACCGGGGCCGGATCCGGCGGCGCGCACGACGTGGGCGCAGGTCAGCAGGACGTCCACTCCGACCAGGAAGCCCGCTCCGGCGACCGTGCCGCCCGGCCCGAGCACCTGGGCCACGGCAGTCAGCAGCTCACCCGCGCGACCGTCGCCCGGCGGCCGGTCCGCGCTAGCCACCGTGCGGGCCCGGCCGGGCGGCGGGGGTGCCGGGGCCGCCTTGCCGCCACAGCGCCCGTACCAGCAGGTGGCAGTTGGCGGCGCTCTTGGTGATCACGGCCCCGGCCTCGAAGGAGAGGTCCACGCCGAACTCCACCGCGATCTCGTCGGGGCCGATCCGGCGCAACTCGTCGAGCGCCGCGTGGGCGGCCGTGGTGACCGGGACGAGGGCTCCCTGCAGGCTCATCGGCAGATCGCGGATCGCCTCGCCCATCCGCCCGGCCTTCACCGGGCCCTCCGCCGTGCCGGCCGCTTCGAGCAGCACCCAGCCGCCGTTCTCCAGCGGGATGCGAGCCACAGCTGCCACGGCTTCCTCCTTCGGCGTCGCGCGTGTCGCGGCCACTGGCATCGTCATCCGCCGCCCGGAGCGCCGCACCCGGGCCCGGCCATCCGGACGACCGGTCCGACGGCGCCGGCCGCGCAGGCGACTGGGCAGGCGGCCGAGAGCATCCGTTGATCATCCGCTCGTCCGACCGGCGTCAACCTGACCCGTGAACGGCCACCGGATCAGGCGGATACGCGTTTGGAGCGCACGGGCACCACTGGGTTGTCCGGCTCCAACTCGACCATTCCAGATCGACCACTCCGGATCGACCAGGGAGGACCCTTGAAGCCTCTGCTCCACCCCGCCCCCTCGCCCGACCACCGTCGCCGCCGGCGCGGGCGCGGACGCGGCGGAGTGACCGATCGCGGTGGTTGACGAGACGGACGGGCGGAGTCCGCCCACTCGCCAGGAGGGGGCGGAATCACTCCGCGGTGAGCACGTCGCCCAGGCGGCGGTGGCGGGCGGCGCGGGCGGCGAGGCGAGCGGTTTCGGGGGTGGCGGTGAGGGTGGTGAGGGCGGTGGCGACGGCGTGACCGAGGCGGGCGCAGAAGGCGGCGGGTTCGTCGGCGGCGTCGGGGAGTTCGGGGACCACCTGGTCGACCAGGCCGACGGCGGCGAGGTCGTGGGCGCCGATGCCCTGGGACCGGGCCAGGTCCGGGGCGTGGGTGCCGTCGCGGTGGACGATGGCGGAGGCGCCCTCGGGCGGGAGCGGGGCGAGCCAGGCGTTGGTGGCGGCGAGGACGTGGTCGGCGGGGAGCAGGGCCAGTGCGCCGCCGCCGGAGCCCTGGCCGAGCAGGACGGCGAGGACGGGGGTGCGCAGGGCGAGCAGGGTGGTGAGGCAGTGGGCGATCTCGACGGCCACGCCGTCCAGTTCGGCCTGGACGGAGAGTTCGGCGCCGGCGGTGTCGACCACCGTCACGAGGGGCAGGCCGAGCTGTTCGGCGACCCGGGCGGTGCGGCGGACGGCCCGCAGGTCGGCGGCGGTGAAGGGGCGTTCCTGGGCACCGGTCCGACGCTGCTGGCCGACGACCACGGCGGGCTGCCCGCCGAGCACGGCGAGCGCCCGGACCAGGGCGCCGTCGCGGCCGCCGGGGGAGTCGAGGAGCACCAGCTCCTCGGTGGTGCGGCGCAGCAGGTCCCGGGTGCCCGGTCGGTCGGGGCGGCGGGTGCGGAGGACCGCCTCCCAGGCATCGGGCCGCTCGGCGGGTTCCGCGGGGGCGGGCGCGGGGGCGGGCAGCGCCCGGCGGGTCAGCACGGACAGGGAGCGGCGCAGCACCTCGCGCAGCTCCTCGGGTGCCACCACCGCGTCCACCAGCCCGCGCTCGGCGAGCGTCTCGGCGCGCTGCACCTCGGGGGGAAGCTCGACGCCCCGCAGCTCCTCGTAGACGCGCGGTCCGAGGAAGCCCAGCCGCGCGCCCGGTTCGGCGAACACCAGCTGCCCGAGCGTGCCCCAGGAGGCGAACACCCCGCCCATGGTGGGGTTGCGCAGGTAGCTGAGGTAGGGCAGTCCGGCGGCCCGGTGGGCCTGGACGGCGGCGGTGATCCGCAGCATGCAGAGGAACGCGGCCGAGCCCTCCTGCATCCGCGTCCCGCCGGAGACCGGCAGGGCGACCAGCGGCAGCCGCTCGGCGGTGGCCCGCTCGACGGCCCGGGTGATCCGTTCGGCGGTCGCCACGCCGATGGACCCGCCGAGGAAGCCGAACTCGGAGGCGATCAGGGCCACCGGCTCCCCGCCGATCCGGCCGACGCCGGTGAGCACGGCCTCGTCCACGCCGGTCCGCTCCCGCGCCCGGGCGAGGCTCGCCCGGTAGGCGGTGCCGGCGGGCTCGTCGGCCGCCGGTTCGTCCCAGCTCCGGTAGCCGCCGGGGTCGACCAGCAACCCGATCAGCTGGTGCGCCGTCAGCGAAACGCTCATCTGCTCCACCTCATCGCCCGATCCGGAAGATCACCCTAGGACGGCGGCGGGGCCGGGAGGAGGATTGGGCGGCGGGTGTGAGCAGACCGACAGCTTCGGCGCGGTGCTCCCCGGGCGATATCGACCTTCGCGGGCGAGCCCCCGTGGGTACGGTCGGCGCATGGACGACCTGCCCGAGAGCGTGGACCGCGACATCCTGGACTGCCGGATCATCCTCGCGGTCAAGGCGGTCAAGGACGCGTCCGGCTGCACGCTGCACGAAGCGCTGGACGTCTACGCGCAGCGCTACGAGGAGCTCCGCCGCGACCGGCCGGACGACTTCCGGCCGAGCCGCGAGGAGTACGGGCGGAACGACTACACCTGACCGGCCCGCCCCCGCCGGGCGGGGGCGGGTGAGGGGAGACGATCAGCGCGGGGGGTAGACCGTGGTGCCGCAGCTGATGACGGGCTGGAAGCCGTGGCTGCGGATGGCGGCCGCCGCGCCGGGGTCGCGGCAGATCCACCCGTCGCGCCGTGCTGGTTGAACAGCGCCTCCGTCGTGCCCGCGCCGACGCCGGCGATGTCGGTGGCGGCGGGTTGGGGCGGATCTGCGAGCGCGGAGGTGGTGAAGGCGAGCGTCAGCGCGGAGGCGAGCACGAGGGCCGAGGCGGCCCGGGCGGCGAGGCGGAACATGACGCGAACTCCTGGTCGGGGAGGGGCGGGCGGGGCACTCGGCATCCTCGGCCCACCCGTCCGGGCCCGGTATCCCCAGGAACCTGGGGTCCCCCGGGACGCCCCAGGTCACCCCGCACCCCGCCCAGCCCCGGCCACCGCCTGCTACACCGGCGGCTGCGGGTCGTACTGGATGCCGCGCCGGACCTGGCGGGCCCGCTCCACCGAGGCGAGCCGGGCCACCAGGTGCAGCGACATGTCCACCCCCGCCGAGATCCCCGCCGAGGTGATCACGTCCCCGTCGTCGACGAACCGGTCCTCCCGCCGCACCTCGGCGGTCGGCTCCAGCTCGGCCAGCAGGTCGAGCGACGCCCAGTGCGTGGTGACCGGCCGGCCCCGCAGCAGTCCCGCCTTCGCGTACACCAGCGCGCCGGTGCACACGCTGGTCATCAGCGGCACCGACGCGGCCAGCGTCCGCACCCGCTCCAGGTGCTCCTCGTCCACCAGCAGCGGCCGGCTGCCCTGCCCGCCCGGGTGGATCACCACCTCCGGGGCCGGCATCGACGCCCACGAGTGGTGGGCGTGCACGGTCAGCCCCTTGGCGCACTCCACCGGCCCGCCGTCGCGCGAGACGCACGACACCCGCCAGCCGTCCTCGGGGAAGTTGCGCGTCCAGTAGGCGAGCACCTCCCACGGGCCGATGGCGTCGAGCTCCTCGACGCCGGGGAACAGCAGGATCGCGATGTGACGGAGCCGGCCGGGCCGTCCGTCGTCCTGGGCGCTGGTGTCCATGGCCCCGGATTCAACCAGAGCGCCGGCGATCCGGTCCGGTGATTATTCGCTCGACGGCCCCCGCGTCAGGAAGCCGTACGGACCGGGCCCGCGCACGTCAGGGGCCCGTCAATGAACCGCACGCCCCCGGTCCGCCCGGGCTTGGCTGATGACCGACGACACCAGTCACCAGCCACCAGCCACGAGTCACCAGCCACCAGCCGGAAGGACGGCCAGCACCATGGCGGACGAGCCGACAGACCTCCCCAGCGCACCCCGGGTCCCCGAGGACGACGAACGCGGACGCGTCGTCGTCGGCGTCAGCGGCTCGCTCGGCAGCCTCGCCGCCCTGCACCGCGCCGTCGCCGAGGCCCGCCGGCTCGACGCCGAGGTCCTCGCCGTGCACTGCTGGACCCCGGCGGGCGGCGAGTTCGGCTACCGCCGTTCGCCCTGTCCGCCGCTCCTCACCGCCTGCCGCGACGCGGCCGCCACCCGGCTTCGCGACGCCCTCGACCAGGCCTTCGGCGGCGCCTGGGCCGGCGTCCGGCTGCGCAGCGTCGCCGTCCGCGGCGAGACCGGCCAGGCCCTGGTGCGCTGCGCCGACCGCCCGGACGACCTGCTCGTGCTCGGCGCCGGCAGCCGCGGCGCCCTCGCCCGCGCGCTGCGCCCCTCCATCACCGCCTACTGCGCCCGCCACGCGATCTGCCCGGTCCTCGCCGTCCCCAAGCCACCCCTCCAGCGCGACCTGGAAGCCCTCCAGCGCCGCCCCCGGACCCGCCTCACCGCGACCGTGTGACGGTCCGTTCGCGCGCGGTTCGGGCGGGTGTTCCGGGCTGGTAGTGTTCTTCCTGTCGCGAGGGAGATGATTCCTTGTCAGGCGTCAGTGGTGCTACCAGGGCACGTCCCACTTTCAGTGGGGAGAGTCCGTGCGATCCGGGCCTGGCGCTCCAATGTCGGGAGGGCCCGGCACCTGAACATCACGGGTGCCGGGCCCTTTCGCGTGTCCGGGGTGGTGGTCGTCCGGGGTTTTCCGCCGGTTCGGGCGGGTGTTCCGGGCTGGTAGTGTTCTTTCTATCGCGAGGGAGATGATCTCTCGTCAGGCGTCAGTGGTGCTACCAGAGCACGTCCCACTTTCAGTGGGGAGAGTCCGTGCGATCCGGGCCTGGCGCTCCAATGTCGGGAGGGCCCGGCACCTGAACATCACGGGTGCCGGGCCCTTTCGCGTGTCCGGGTGTTCCGTCAGCGGAGCGTGCCGCGGACGGCCTCCGGGTCGGTGGGGGACAGCGGGGCGGCGTCGGCGGCTCCGGCGGTCTTGCCGGCCGGGGGAGGGGTCACGTAGACCGGGGTGGGTTCGGCGGTGGGGGCGCAGGTCTTGGCGATCCGGCCCTTGCCGCTCGGCAGGGTGCCGTCGCGGAGGTAGGCGGTGAAGGTGTCGTCCAGGCAGGCGTTGCCGTGGAACAGGATCTCGTGGAAGCTGCCGCCGTCCTGGACGACGAGCTTGGCGCTGGGCAGCGCCTCCCGCATGGCGAGCCCGCCCTCGTACGGGGTGGCGCCGTCCTCGGTGGACTGGAAGAGGAGGACGGGCGGCAGGCCCTTGCCGGTGATCTTCAGCCGGCCGGCCCGGTTGCCCTCGTAGGGCCAGAACATGCAGGCGGCGTTGTACCACATGTTGTTATAGGTGTAGAAGGGTGCGACGGCGTTGACCTCGGCCTGGTCCTTCTTCCAGTACTCCCAGTCGCGCGGCCAGGCGTTCTCGGTGCACTGGACGGCGTTGTAGGCGGGGAACGAGCCGTCGTCCTCGCCGGGCGCCGCGTAGCGGTTGTAGGCGATGGCGAGCGGCCGGGTGTCGTGCTGGGTGACGTACGCCGAGATCACGGTGGCCATCCGGGGCCAGCGCAGGAAGTTGTAGCCGCCGCCGTAGAAGGTGTCCTCGAACTCGGCGGGCCCGATCTTCCCCGGGGCCGGGGCGGCGTCCACCGGGTCGGTCCGCAGGGCGGCCTCGACCTGGTCGTAGGCGCGCTTCACCGCGGCCGGGTCGGTGCCGAGGTGGTAGACGGAGTCGGCCTTGGCGGTCCAGGCCGCGAACGCGTCGAAGCGGCGCTGGTGCTCCTTGTCCTGGAGCTTGTTGTGCTCGTACCAGGTGATGGTCGGGCCGACGATGCTGTCGAGCACCATGCGGCGGACCCGGGAGGGGAACAGCTGCCCGTAGGTCGAACCGAGCGTGGTGCCCCAGGAGCCGCCGTAGAAGTTGATCTTCGGCTCGCCGAGCGCCCGCCGGATGCTGTCGAGGTCGCGCGCGTTGTCGACGGTGGTCATGTGCGGGAGCAGCCAGGACCACTCCGCGGCGCAGTCGGAGGCGTACCCGGCGGCCTTCTTCAGCCAGGCCTTCGCGGTGCCCTGGCTCACCTGGTAGTCGGGTCGCTCGGCGTCGAAGTAGTGGGCGTCGCAGACGACATGGGGCTCGCTGCCATTGGTGCCGCGGGGGTCGAAGCCGATCCAGTCGTAGGTCGAGGCGACGTCGGCCGGGACCTGTCCGGCGATGTAGGCGGGCATCCAGAGGCCGGAGTTCCCCGGGCCGCCGGGGTTGAGCAGGATCGGCCCCTGGCGCTTCTCCTTGGGCGCGGTGGCCGGGAGCCGGTTCAGCTTGATCTTGATCTTGCGTCCGCGGGGCTTGGAGTAGTCCACCGGGACGTCGAGCATCGCGCACTGCAGGGCGGGCGTGTCGGGGTCCTCGCACGAGCTCCACGCCAGCGTCCCCTGCCCGGTGTCGGCGAGCACGCTGTCGGGGCCGAGCCCTCCGGCCCCTGGCTCGGCCCCGACCGCGGTGGCGCCGCCGAGGACCGCGATGGCGGTGGCGGCGGACAGTAAGGTGATGACTTTTCTCATGAAGAGCATGATGTGATATGTGCAATGTCACATCTACTCAACTGGCGTGACGTTATGAAGCCGTGACGACGGGGACCCGGCCGCCGGGGTGCGCGGGGCCGGGTTCAGCGGGTCGTTCCGGTGGTTCGGGCGGGCGTTCCGCCCTGGTAGTGTTCTTCCTGTCGCGAGGGAGATGATCTCTCGTCAGGCGTCAGCGGTGCTACCAGAGCACGTCCCACTTTCAGTGGGGAGAGTCCGTGCGACCCGGGCCTGGCGCTCCAACGTCGGGAGGGCCCGGCACCTGAACATCACGGGTGCCGGGCCCTTTCGCGTGTCAGGCCACCGGGCGGTCGGAGCCGAGCTCGCGGGAGATCCGCAGACCGACCTGGGCGACGACGGGGCCGAGGGCGCGGACCCGGGCGGCGGTCATCCGGGAGGTCAGGCCGGAGACCGAGAGGGCGGCGGTGACCTCGCCGGTGTGGTCGAAGATCGGGGCGGCCACGCAGCGGACCTCGGGCTCGTTCTCCCGGTCGTCGATGGAGTAGCCGCGGGCCCGGATGCGGGCGAGGTCGGCGCGCAGACGGGTCTCGTCGGAGATGGTCCAGGCGGTGACCGGGCGCAGGCCGGCGGCGACGACCTCGGCGACGGCCTCCTCGGGGAGCCAGGCCAGGATCGCCTTTCCGGTCGCGGTGCAGTAGGCGGGGGCCCGGCTGCCGACCCGGGAGGCCATTCGGACGTTGGTCTCGTCCTCGACCTTGTCCAGGTAGACGATGCCCGGCGCCTGCCAGACGGTGAGGTGGACGGTCTCGCCGGCCTCGCGCTGGAGGCGGCGCAGGTGTTCGGCGGCGACGCTGCGCAGGTCCAGGGTGGAGAGGTAGGCCTGGCCGAGGCGGAGCGAGCCGTGGCCGAGCCGGAACCAGCCGGTCTCCCGGTCGCGGTCGAGCAGGTGCTCGTCGAGCAGCGGGCCGGTGAGCCGCAGCACGGTGGACTTGTTGAGGTCCAGCGCCTCGGCGAGCTGGGCGAGCGGAACGCCGCGCCCGTCGCCGTGGTCGCGGACGTAACCGAGGACGGACAGTGCCCGGCGCAGCGAGGACGACTGGTTGCGCTCGCCCGCCGCCTTCTTCGGTTTCGCGGTGGTGGCCGAGCCGGCCGTCTGCTCCGTCATGCGGTCCGTTCCCCTCTCGTTCCGCCGCCGGCCGGCAGCGGTTGTCGAACGGTACCGCTTCCGGGTGTGTCGGCCGCGTTTTCGATACAGCGTTGTGCAGTGCAAAACTTCGCGAACCGGCTCTTGTTGGGCGCGAGCGCCCCCGCCTAACGTCCCTGGCATCGAGCAGGCGACGCAGCCCACCCGAGCGGTCGCTCTGCCGTACCCGCGTAGCACCACCCCCACATCCACGCGTTCACGCACGCACCCAACACCGGCCCCGGTCAGGGCCTGCTTCGACGTACCCGTCCCCAGCGGCGCACGTCTCGGCGGCAGCTGTCGGGAGGGGAGGCTCCACACCCATGCGCATCGTCAGACGGACCACCGCGGCCGCCGTTCTCGCCGCCACCTGCCTCGCGGCCGCCGCCTGTTCGCCCGGTACCGCCGTGCCGGCCGGCGAGAAGGCCGCCGACGACAAGACCGGCACGCTGCAGGTCTGGCTGTACAACGAGGCCGGCAACGCCGCCAAGGAGGCGGTGATCAGCAAGGCGGTCACCGAGTTCCAGGCCTCCCACCAGGGCGTCACCGTCAACGTCAGCTACATCGACACCGACGCCTCGGCCCGTGCCGCCAAGATGAAGGGCGCGTTCAACGACCCGAACAGCGCCCCGGACCTGGTCGAGTTCGGCAACACCGACCTGCCCGGCTACGTCGCCGCGGGCGGCCTCGCCGAGATCGGCGGCGACCTCGACAAGTGGAAGGACAAGGGCGACCTCGACCCGGCGATCGCCGCGACCGCCGTGCTCGACGGCAAGACCTACGGCCTGCCGTGGTGGGTCGGCGTGCGCGCGCTGTACTACCGCACCGACCTGTTCACCGAGGCCGGTCTGGCCGCGCCGGCCTCCTACGCCGACCTGGTCGCCGCCACCGAGAAGATCCACGCCGCGCACCCCGACACCTTCGGCATCGCGGTCGGCGGCAAGTACACCTTCGGCGCGCTGCCCTTCGTCTGGGACGCGGGCGGCGACATCGCCGCCAAGGAGGGCGACAAGTTCAAGGCGGCGATCAACTCGCCCGCCTCGCAGGCCGGCATCAAGCGCTACACCGACCTCTTCAACGAGAACGGCTGCCCGGTCCAGCAGTGCGCCGACCTCACCGGCGGCAAGACCGTCGACCTCTTCGCGGCCGGCAAGTCGGCGATGGCCATCCTGCCCAACTCCAGCCGCAGCAAGGTGGACGCGGGCGCGGTCAAGGGCAAGTACGGGGTCGTCCCGCTGCCCGGCGAGAAGGCCGGCTCGATCGCCCCGGCGTTCGCCGGCGGCAACAACCTCGGCGTGATGAAGGCGGCCAAGCACCGCACCCTGGCTGTGGAGTTCGCCCAGCTGCTGGCGAGCCCGACGTACCAGGAGCAGATGTACGACGCCATGGGCAACCTGCCGACCCTGAAGTCGGTCAACGCCAAGGTCGCCGCCAAGGACGCCTTCCTGAAGCCGTTCACCGACACCATCGCGGCCGGCACCAAGTTCGTGCCGCTGGACCAGGCGTGGGCGCAGATCGACGCGCAGTCCGTCATCCCGACGATGCTCCAGCAGGTCGTCACCGGCAAGGCGGACGTGGCCAAGGCCTCGGGCGACGCCGCCACGCAGATCACCTCGGCCTTCGCCGCCCAGTGAGCCCAGACCCAGTGAGTCGAGGCTCAGTGAGTCGAGGCTCGTGAGCCAAGGCCCGCTGAGCGCAGGCCCGCTGAGCCCAGGCGCACTGAGCGCAGGCCACCCGAGAGCCCAGGCCGGCTGAACCCGGGTCCGGTGGTGGCTCCCCGCCACCGGACCCGGACCCACCGGGCATCCAGAGAGCAGGTCCCGTACGTGTCCGCACCCACCACGACCGCCCCGGCGGCGCCGCCTTCCCCGAGCGGG
>NZ_BAAAKJ010000333.1:2606-4615 GCF_039527695.1 Kitasatospora putterlickiae | reverse complement strand
CGCTGCTGCTCCTGCTGCCGGCGGCGGTCATCATGATCCCGCTGGTCGCCTACCCGATCTACCAGCTCGGCCTGCTGTCCGTGCTGGACTTCGGCCAGGCGCAGGCCTCCGGCGGTGTGCCGACCAGCTTCGTCGGCTTCGGCAACTACCAGAAGATCCTGAGCGACGGGCAGTTCTGGTCGGTGCTGCTGCAGACGATCGGCTTCGCCGCGTTCTGCGTGGTCGCCACGCTGGCCGTCGGCGCCACCCTCGCGGTGCTGCTGACCAGGGTGGGCCGGGTGCCCCGGCTGGTGCTGACCACCGCCGCGATGGCGGCCTGGGCGGCCCCGGCGATGACCGGTTCGACGGTGTGGAGCTTCCTGTTCGACACCAACCTCGGCCTGGTCAACAAGACCCTGGTGGGCATCGGCCTGGACGGCTTCCACGAGTACAACTGGTTCTACGACAAGTGGACGGCCTTCCTCATCGTCGGCGCCGTCGTGGTCTGGCACTCCTTCCCGTTCGTCATGGTGACGCTGTACGCGGGCATCAAGGCGATCCCGACCGAGGTCCTGGAGGCGGCGGCGCTGGACGGGGCCGGCACCTGGGCCACCTTCCGCCGGATCACCGCCCCGATGCTCCGGCCGATCCTGACCATCGTGGTGATCCAGTCGGTCATCTGGGACTTCAAGGTCTTCACCCAGATCTACGTGATGACCGAGGGCGGTGGCATCGCCGGCCAGAACCTGGTGCTCAACGTCTACGCCTACCAGAAGGCCTTCGCCTCCTCCCAGTACGGGCTCGGCGCGGCCATCGGTGTGATCATGCTGCTGATCCTGGTGATTCCGACCGTCCTCTACATCCGCTCGCTGCGCAGGACGGGGAACGAACTGTGAACGCCCGTAGCCGCTGGCGCCTGGGCGCCAACACCACCGCCCTCCTGGTGGCCGTCGTCACCGCCTTCCCGATCTTCTGGATGGTGCTCTCGGCCTTCAAGCCGAAGGGCGAGGTGCAGTCGCTCAACCCGCGCCCCTGGACGGCGCACCCGACGTTGGAGAGCTTCCGTCAGGTGCTCAGCGTGGACGGCTTCGGCCGGTACTTCGTCAACAGCCTGGTGATCGCGCTGTCGGTGGTGGTGCTCTCCGCGCTGGTGGTCTTCCTCGCGGCGGTCGCGGTGACCAGGTTCAGGTTCCGCTTCCGCACCACCATCATGGTGATGTTCCTGATCGCCCAGATGATCCCGGTCGAGGCGCTGACCATCCCGCTGTTCTTCATGTTCCGCGACGCGGGCCGGTTCGCTCCGGGCATCGGGCTCAACACCCTGGCCTCGCTGATCCTGGTGCAGCTGGCCTTCTCGCTGCCCTTCGGGATCTGGATGATGCGGGGCTTCGTCGCCGCCGTGCCGGCGTCGATCGAGGAGGCCGCGCAGATCGACGGCGCGAGCCGGGCCCGCATCCTGTGGACCATCCTGCTGCCGCTGGTCGCCCCCGGGCTGGCCGCGACCAGCGTGTTCTCCTTCATCGCGGCGTGGAACGACTTCGTCTTCGCCAAGACCTTCATCATCAGCGCGACCGAGAACCAGACCCTCCCCTCGGCGCTGCTGGTGTTCTTCAAGCCGGACGAGAACGACTGGGGCGGCATCATGGCGGCCTCCACACTGATGACCGTTCCGGTGCTGATCTTCTTCATCGCGGTGCAGCGCAAGCTGGTCTCCGGGCTGGCCGGCGCGGTCAAGGACTGAGACCCGTGCCTTGACGGAATATCCCGCGACGAAGGGGCTGCGGCGGGTATAGCGTCCGGACCCGTGGAGGTGGGGTCCATGGACCGGAAGCGCGCCGACGGGCAACTCGCGCAGATCGCCGAGACGGTGGGCCTCGCCCGCCGTCTCGGCTCCCGTGTCTGGCTGCGCGGCGGCTGGGCGATGGACTTCTTCCTCGGTGAGCAGACCCGCGACCACGAGGACGTCGACTGGTTCGCCCCGGCCGCCGACGCCGCCGCGCTCGCCGCCGGACTGCGCGCCCTCGGCTAAC
>NZ_BAAAKJ010000333.1:0-2595 GCF_039527695.1 Kitasatospora putterlickiae | reverse complement strand
GCCCCGCCGGAGCAGCAGTTCGACGTCGTCAGGGACGGCCTGGAGTCGGGCTTCGCCCTGGTCGACCTGGTGCCGGACGGCCGGGTGCTGGTGGCCGGCGGTCCCTGGGCGGGGACGGCCTGGCCGGCCGGACTGCTGGACGGGCCGCCGGGGCGGCTCGGCGGGCTGGTCTGCCCGATCGTCGCGCCGCACGCGCAGATCGAGATCAAGCGGATGATGCCGGTCTGGGACCCGCGCCGTCCGCGCCGGGCGAAGGACGCCGGGGACATCGCCCGGCTGCGGGAGGCGCTCAGGCGGCCGGTGTCCGCTCCGCCGACGGGAGGCCGACCAGGGTGAACGCCGCGCCGCCGTCGTCGCGGACCACCGCCCGCCGCCCGAACGGGGTGGGTTCCGGTCCGGCCGGCACCGTGCCGCCGAGTTCGCGCACCCGCTGGACCGCGAGGTCGGTGTCGGCGGTCCCGAAGTGGACGGCCCAGCCGGCGTCCGGTCCCCGTGCGATGCCGCCGGCCGGCTGTCCGTCGACCCGGAACAGGGTGGCGCCGTCGGCCTCGCGGCCGTACGCGTAGCCGAAGACCCGCTGGTAGAAGGCCCGGGCGGTGTCCGGGTCGGGGGAGTGCTGCTCGCTCCAGCTGAACGCGGCCGGCTCGTCGACCAGGCCCGCGCCCTGCCACAGCAGCCCCTGCCGCAGGCCGAAGACCGCGCCGGCCGGGTCGGCCGCGAGCGCCGCCCAGCCCTGTTCGGGCGGCACCTCGTAGGGCTCGCGCAGGACCCGCCCGCCCGCCTCCCGGACCGCCTCGGCCGTGCGCGCGGCGTCGGTCACCGCCAGGTACGTCGTCCAGGCCTGCGCGGAGCCCGCCGGCCCGGTGGTGAGGCCCGCGACCTGGGCGCCGCGCAGCGTGGCGACGGTCCGGCCGGGCAGGTCGACGAACTCCCAACCGAACAGCGCGCCGTAGAAGCGCCGGGCCCGCCCGGGGTCCACCGCGCCCAGCTCGACCCAGCAGGGGACGCCCTCGTGGTACCTGCCCGCCTTCGGCATGCCGCGGCCTCCTCGGACCTGGGTCTCTCCGGTGGGTCGGTGCGCCTACGGGCTCAGGAGACGCCGCGCGGCCGGAACTGGACGCTGATCCGGGGGCCCGCCGGCCGGGCGGTCTTCGGTACGGCGTGCTCCCAGGTGCGCTGGCAGGAGCCGCCCATCACCAGCAGGTCGCCGTGCCCGAGCCGGTGCCGCAGCACCGGGCCGCCGCCGCTCCGGGGACGCAGCAGCAGCGCCCGGGGTTCGCCGACGGAGAGGATCGCCACCATGGTGTCCTCGCGCGCGCCCCGCCCGATCCGGTCGCCGTGCCAGGCCACGCTGTCCCGGCCGTCCCGGTAGTAGCAGAGCCCGAGGGTGCGGAACGGCTCGCGCAGCTCGCGCGCGTAGTACGCGCTCAGCGCCGTGCGGGCCTCGCCGAGCACCGGGTGCGGCGGCGGGTCGTCCTCCCGGTAGGAGGCGAGCAGCCGGGGGACGTCCACCGTGCGCTCGTACATCTCGCGCCGTTCGGCCCGCCAGGGCACCTCGGCGGCCAGCTGTTCGAACAGCCGGTCCGCTCCGTGCAGCCAGCCGGGCAGCAGGTCCACCCAGGCGCCGGACCCCAGCGCCTCCCTGCGCACGCCCGTGAGCGGCCCGAGGGCGGGCCCGGTCGGCCCGGGGTCGTCGAACAGCGACGGCTGGAGGTGGACGGCGGCGGTGGTGCTCATGGTTCCAGCCTACGCCGAGAATCGAACAGGTGTCCGAATTAGGGGCTCAGAGCGGGATGATCACCAGCGACCGTTCGAAGAAGGCGGTGACGTAGAGGCGGTCGCCGTCCGGACTGACGGCGACACCGCGCGGGCCTCCCGGCACGGGGATGACGCGGGTGACGGCGCCGCTGTTGACGTCGACCACGGAGACCGTGTCGAACGGGAAGTGGGCCACGTACAGCATCGAGTCGTGCGGGCCGACGGCCAGGCCGTACGGCCCCCGGTCGACCGGGAACACGTCCAGCGGCTCGGCCGGCGTCGGCCCCTCCACCTGGATGACCTCGGTCGCGTCGTACACCGAGACCGTGTTCGCGAAGTAGTTGCCGGCGTAGAAGCGGTTGCCGGAGGGGTCCGCGGCGAGGCCGACCGGAAAGTCGATGCCGGTCAGGGCGCCGTGGCTCTTGGTGAGCAGATCGGAGATCATCACCTGGTTGTCGATGGCGTCGGCGATCAGTAACTGCTCGGGGTGGACGGTGACGGCCAGGCCGTACGGGCGGGCGCCCGTGCCGGTGCTGGTGATCTCGCCGCCGGTGGCGGTGTCGAACACCTTGACCACGTCGGAGGACTGCTCGGCGACGTACAGCCGCTCGCCGGGCGGGTCGAGGGCCACCCCGTACGGGCCGACGGCGACCGGGAAGGTCGTCGCGACGGTGTTCGCCGGGGTGTCGACGGCGGTGACCGTCCCGTCGAGGAAGTTGGTGACGTAGACCCGCCGGCCGTCGCCGCTCGCGGCGACGCTGTGCGGGCCCTCGCCCACGGGAATCGTCTCGTAGGTGTGGGAGCCGGTCCGGTCGGGGCCGTCCGCCGGAGTGGTGG
>NZ_BAAAKJ010000332.1:10638-11104 GCF_039527695.1 Kitasatospora putterlickiae | reverse complement strand
CTGCCGCTGTACCCCGCCGCCCGGGCGGCGGCCGAACTCCTGGCCGAGCCGCGCCGGCTGACCGTCCAGCGCTGTCCGAGCGCGGACTGCGGCTGGCTGTTCCTGGACGCGGGCGGGCGGCGGCGCTGGTGCAGTCTGGCGACCTGCGGGGCGGCGGCGACCCGGCGCGCGACGGAGTCCTGACCCGGCGCGCGGCCGGTCCCGTTCCGCCCTCGTTTCGCCCAACTCCTTGACGATTGCATGTCATTGACGGACCATCAAGCTCGCGGCGCCGCCACCTCCTCCACCGTTCCGTCATCCCTACGGACCCCCACCAGGAGGACAGTCATGCGACTGCCCCGCCGAGGGAAGCCCGCCACGGCCACCGCCGTCCTGCTGGCCCTCGCCCTCGCCGTCCCGCTCACCGCCCAGGCCGGCGCGCAGCCGGCCTCCGCCTCCGAGTCCGTCGCCGGCTCCATCGCCGGTG
>NZ_BAAAKJ010000332.1:9391-10569 GCF_039527695.1 Kitasatospora putterlickiae | reverse complement strand
CCCTCCGTCGACGCCGTCCGGCCCGACTCCCTGACGGTCACCGCCACCCCCGCCGAGGCCGACCGGCTGCGCGCGCTCGGCTGGTCCCCCGTCCCGCTGCCGGGGCCCCGGTACGGCGCCACGCCCGGCCAGGAGGGCGTCGGAGCGGCGCTGTACGACTTCCCGTCCGCCGACTCCGGCTACCACAACTACGCGGAGGCGGCGGCCGACATCGAGGCCGTCGTCGCCACCCACCCCGACATCATGAGCAAGCGGGTGATCGGCACCTCCTACGAGGGCCGGCCGATCGTCGCCATCAAGATCAGCGACAACGTGGGCACCGACGAGAACGAGCCCGAGGTGCTGTTCACCGCCCACCAGCACGCCCGCGAGCACCTCACCGTCGAGATGTCGCTCTACCTGCTGCACGAGTTCGGCGACAAGTACGCCACCGACGGCCGGATCGCGAACGCGGTCAACAGCCGGGAGATCTGGGTGATCCCGGACCTCAACCCGGACGGCGGCGAGTACGACATCGCCACCGGCCGCTACCGCAGCTGGCGCAAGGACCGCCAGCCCAACCCGGGCAGCGGCTACGTCGGCACCGACCTCAACCGCAACTGGGACTACAAGTTCGGCTGCTGCGGCGGCTCCTCCGGCTCCACCTCCAGCGAGACCTACCGGGGCAGCGCTCCGGAGTCCGCGAAGGAGACCAAGGTGGTCGCGGACTTCGTGCGCGGCCGAGTGGTGGGCGGCAGGCAGCAGATCACCGCCGCCATCGACTTCCACACCTACAGCGAGCTGGTGCTCTGGCCGTTCGGCTGGACCACCGCCAACACCACCACCGGCATGTCCGCCGACGAGTACAACACCTTCGCCACCCTCGGCCGCTCCATGGCCTCCACCAACAACTACACGCCCGAGCAGTCGAGCGACCTCTACATCACGGACGGGTCGATCGACGACTGGCTGTGGGGCGCGCAGCGGATCTTCGCCTACACCTTCGAGATGTACCCCGGGCCGAACGGCTCCAGCGGCTTCTACCCGCCCGACGAGGTCATCGGGCGCGAGACCAGCCGCAACCGGGAGGCCGTGCTGCGGCTGGTGGAGACCGCCGACTGCGTCTACCGGGCGATCGGCAAGCAGCAGCAGTACTGCGGCATCACCACCTGACCCTCGCCGAGCGGCCCGAGCGGCCC
>NZ_BAAAKJ010000332.1:0-9361 GCF_039527695.1 Kitasatospora putterlickiae | reverse complement strand
GTCCGGCCGGGCCGCTTTCCCTTTACCACGCCAGGAACATGACATGCCGTCCAGGCCAACCGCCGGTCCGCTTCCGGTCATTCGGCCGCCGGCGCACCCCTCCCATGTCACCCGAGTGCCACCATTCCCCAAAACGATGTGACATGTCACAGCGCGCCCGGCTTCCCGCCGAGCGCGCTGCGCACAAGGAGGGAACCCACCATGCACCGTCGTCGCACCGCCGCCACCCTGGCCGGCGCCGCGGTCCTCGCCGCGCTGACCGCCCCGGCCGCCGTCGCCGCCACCCCCGCGCCCACCGGCCCGCCCGGCCCCTTCACCACCTGCGGCACCCCGGGCGCGCCCGGCTTTCTGACGACCCGCGCCTGTATCGAGGTCAACGGCCTCCAGGTCCGCCTCTTCGGGCAGGCCTACCCGACCGACCCGGCCTGGGTCCCCCAGAACGTCGGCTTCAAGCTCTCCGGCACCGCGCCCGGCCTGCCCCCGGGCCCGGCCCTCTACACCACCGTCCTGGTACCCGCCGGCGGCACCTCCGTCGGCGAGATCCTCACCACGGCCACCTGCGGCAGCTCGGTGACCGCCAACTTCAGCGTGGACAACGGCGGCTGGCCGCCCTCCACCGCCACCGTCACGGTCACCGTCCCCTGCTGATCCCACCCCCGCCCCACCCGCGGCCCGTCCCACCCACCGGGACCGGGCCGCGTTCCCTTGCACGCCGATGCGCCCAGACGCACCCAGACGCACCCGACGCACGCCACTACCTGACGGAGCGTCAGGGATTCTCGATGCGTTCCACGATGAGTTCGCACAGTTCGTGGGTGCGGAGGGCGTCGTGGGCGTCGAGGGGCTTGCCGGTGCGGACGGCGGTGAGGAAGGTGTGGACGGCCTGCTCGATGCCGCGTTGGCGGGCCACGGGGACCCAGTCGCCGCGGCGGCGGGTGGTGGGCTGGCCGCGGTGGTCGATGACCTCGGCGAGGTTGTGGACCGCGCGCTTGGAGTCGGCGCCGGAGACCTCCAGGATCTCCTCCGTCGATCCGGAGCGGCGGTTCATGATGCCGAGGGCCGTGAAGCCGTCCCCGGCGAGGGTGAGGGCGACGTGCTCCACCAGGCCGTCGCGCACCCGGGCGCGGACGTCGACGTGGTCGATCTCGCCGGGGGCCAGGAAGCGCAGGGTGTCGACGACGTGGATGAAGTCGTCGAAGACCAGGGTGCGCGCGGCCTCGGGCAGGCCCTCGCGGTTCTTCTGGAGGACGATGAGGTCCCGCGGCCGTTCCAGCGCCTGGGCGTAGCCGGGGGCGTGGCGGCGGTTGAAACCGACCGCCAGGGAACGGCCGGTGCGGTCGGCGAGGCCGACCAGGTGGCGGGCGCCGTCGAGGGTGTAGTCGAGCGGCTTGTCCACGTAGACGTCGACGCCGGCCGTGAGCAGCCGCTCGACGATCGGCACGTGCTGGTCGGTCGCGGCGTGCACGAAGGCCGCCCGGATGCCGCTGTCGATCAGTTGGCCGAGGTCCGTGAACCGGTGCGCCGGTGCGATCCGGTACGCCTCGCCGAGCCGGTCCAGCTTGGCGCCGTCACGGGTCATCAGCCGCAGGTCCAGGCCGGGCAGGGTGCCGAGGACGGGCAGGTAGGCCTTCTGCGCGATGTCACCGAGCCCGATCACCCCGACCGGAATCGGGGTGTCGGTGGCGGCGGTCGGACTCATCGGATCTCCAGGGGTGCGCGGGCGGGTGTCACCCCTACCCTATGCACCTACGCGCCGGCCCCGACGGGGGTGGCGTGCAGCCAGGAGACCTTGTCGTGCAGGTCGTCCTCGGTGAGCGGGCGCAGCATCGCGTCGCGGGCCCGGGCCTGCTCGCCGGCGGGGTGGTAGAGCTCGGTGCCCATCTCGCGGGCGAGCAGTTGGACGCGTCCGGCGCGCTCGCGCCGGGACTCCTCGTACTTCGCCAGGCGGTCGGTGACGTCGCCGGCCGGGGCGTTCGCCAGGACGTCGCCGAGCACGACGGCGTCCTCCAGGGCCTGGCAGGCGCCCTGGGCGGCGTACTGGAGCATCGGGTGGGCGGCGTCGCCCATCAGGGTCACCCGGTCGCGGGTCCAGACGTCGACCGGGTCGCGGTCGCACAGGACCCACTCGCGCCAGTCCTCGCCCAGGCGCAGGAGCTCGCCGGGGGTCGGGTCGAGGTCGGGGAAGCGGCTCAGCACGGTCTCGTGCGCGGTCGGGCGGCCCGCGACGGCCTCGGTGGCGCCGTCGTCCAGCACCGCGGCGAGGTTGAGCTGCTCCCCGCCCGCGACGGGGTAGTGGACGATGTGCCACCCGGGGCCGGCCCACAGGGTGACGGCGTTGCGGCGCAGCCGCTGCGGCACCCGCTCCATGGGCACCAGGGTGCGGTAGATGGTGTGGCCGCAGGGGCGGAGCGGCCCGTCGTCCAGCAGTTGCGCGCGGACCGTCGAGCGGATGCCGTCGGCGCCGACCAGCAGGTCCCCGGTGAACGTCCGGCCGTCCGTGGTGGTGACGGTGACGCGGTCCGCGTCCTGGGTGAACTCCCGTACCGCGGCGCCCTTCACCAGGTCGACGTCGGCGATGTTCTGACAGGCCCTGAGCAGCGGGCCGTGGAGGTCGCGGCGGTGCACGACGGCGTACGGCTCGCCGAAGCGCGCCCGGTAGCGCTCGCCGACCGGCATGACGACCAGCCGCTCGCCGGTGAGCGCGTCCAGCAGGCGCAGCTCGTCGACCAGGACCGCGCGTTCGCGGACGGCCGCGCCGACGCCGAGCAGGTTCAGGGCGTGGAAGCCGTTGGGTGCGATCTGGATGCCGGCGCCGACCTCGGTGAAGACGTCCTGGCGTTCCAGGACGGTGACGCGGTGTCCGTTGTTGGCGAGTGCCAGGGCCGTGGCCAGGCCGCCGATGCCGCCGCCGGCGACGATTGCGTGGAGCATTGCGGTTCCCCCGTGGGTCGTTCCCCCAAGTCGCGAGCAGCTTATGGGGCGGACGACCGCAAACGGAAGCTTTACCTTCGGTGGGGTTCGAAGCACCGTGGCGGCGCGTCCGGGTGCCGCCACAGGAGGCGCGCGAACGGCTGCGGAACGTCACCGGTGGTGTCTACGCGCACTACTGGGGCAGGATGAAATCGCCGGTTCTGAACGGATGGTGGACAACGGGGGGACGGCACGGGACGATGCGGACCGCCGGGGCCGCGCCCACGGGGAGCGGTCCCGGCGGTCGCCGGCGGGTCATGGAGAGTTTGTGTGCAGAGTTGGTGGATGGCGGGGAGGTTACGGGCAGAGCTGATGGGTGGTCGGGGTGCACTCGGGGTCGGGGTCGATCGGGCCGGTGCCGCCGGGGTGGTAGTTGGACCACCACAGGGGGGTGCTGCCGTAGTAGACGACCAGGTTGCCGCCGTTCTGGATGGCCAGGTACGCGCCGGGGTGGCGGCCGGTGCGGCTCTCCCACAGGGGGCGCCAGGCGGCGTCGTAGGCGGTGAGGTTGCCGTCGTCCTGCACGTAGAAGTAGGTGCCGAGCCCGTAGGTGCCCACGGCGGTCCAGATCGCGACGTTGTTCTTGTAGAGGACGACGTGCCCGTCGTACTGCTGGGACAGCACGGTGCTGCCGTCGGGTGAGGACCAGCTCTGGCCGCGGGTCAGGCCGGCGGTGGCCCGGATGACCGTCTGGTTGGCGTCGGAGGCGGGAGCCGCGGCGACCGCCGCGGAAGCGGCGGGGGGTGCGGCGGGTGCGCCGTCGGCGGCCTGGGCGGGAGCGCCCAGCAGCCCGGTCGCCATCAGGACGGCGCCCAGCGCGACGCCGGCGCGCGGGACGAGGGAACGCGCGATGCTCATGACGGACACTCTCCTCAAGTCACTTCTGCGGATGGCCTGGTGCCGCGGAAAGTCTCGCCGCGCGCGGTCCGGCCCGGCAAAGCCCTTCGACCCACCCCGAAAACGGGCGCACCACCGGGATCGCCGGGGTGGCGCCCGAACGGATTCCCCGAGCGGCCGGTGGCGGCGCCCGAACGTACAGTGGGGTACCACGACGCTTTCGCCCACCGTCCTCGCCCACCGGTCCCGCCCCCGGCGGCCCGGCCGGGCGGGCACCCGGAGTGAACCCTTCGCCCTGGCGGCGGCGGACGCCGGACGGCACGTGTAACCGAGCGTGATCCGGGCAGGCGCCGCCCGAGAGGTGCATCATGCGCAGAAGAATCCTCATCCTGGCAGGCGTCCCGGTGATGGCCGGGGCGCTGGCGCTGTCCCCGCTCGCGCACACGAGCGCCGTCGCGGCCGACAAACCCACCTACACCATCGGCTTCCAGGGGCCGCTGACCGGGCCCAACGCCCAGCTCGGGATCAACATCGACTGGGGCGTCAAGCTCGCCGTCCAGCAGGCGAACGACAAGGGCGACCTGCCGTTCACGCTCAAGGTCAAGGAGGCCGACGACCAGGGCGACCCCGCCAAGGGGCCGACCGCGGCCCAGCAGCTCATCGGCGACAGCAGCGTCGTCGGCGTGGTCGGGCCGACCTTCTCCGGCGCCACCAAGGCCGCCGAGCCGCTGTTCACCCAGGCGAACCTCGCCTCGGTCAGCGCGTCGGCGACCAACTCGGCGCTCACCGATCCGGCCAACGGCTTCAAGACCTTCTTCCGGATCGTCCCGCCGGACTCCGCGCAGGGCGTCGCGGCCGCCGACTACCTCACCAAGGTGCTCAAGGTGACGTCGGTCTACCTGGTCGACGACAAGTCCGACTACGGCGTCGGCCTCGCCGGGAACATCAGGAACCAGCTGACGGCCAACGGCGCGCGGGTGACCGGCGACAGCGTGGCCGCCGGGACCAACGACTACTCGGCGGTCGCCACCAAGATCGCCAACTCCGGTGCGCAGGCGGTCTACTACGCCGGCTACTACGCCGACGCGGCCCCGCTCGCGAAGGCGCTGAAGAACACCTCGTTCACCGGCAAGGCGATGTCCGACGACGGCACCAACGACCCCAAGTTCATCCAGCTCGCCGGCGCCGCCGGCGAGGGCTGGCAGATGACCTGCCCGTGCCTGTCGGCGGCGGCCTCCGCCGATCCGGCGGCCAAGCAGTTCGTCAACGACTACACCGCGCTCGCCCACCAGCCCCCGGGCACCTACTCGCCGGAGGGCTACGACACCGCCAACACCCTCATCCAGGTGATGAAGTCGCTCGGCACCGACGTCAACCGGCAGAAGGTCGTGGAGGGCCTGCGCACCGTGGACCACCAGGGCCTCAGCAAGGAGATCAAGTTCCAGCCCAACGGCGAGGTCACCGAGAAGGGCGTCTACGTCTACGAGGTCAGGAACGGCCAGATCGCCGCGCTCGGCACCGTCGACAAGCTGATCGCCGGCTGACCCGCGCCCGCCCATGTGCCTCACCGACCACTTCTGGCAGTTCCTGGTCCCCGGGATCACCCTGGGCTCGCTCTACGCGCTGATCGCGATCGGCTACACGCTGGTGTACGGCGTGCTGCAGCTGATCAACTTCGCGCACAGCGAGGTGTTCATGACCGGCGGGTTCGCCGGCCTGTTCATCGCCCAGGCGCTCGCCACCCCGGGGAGCACGCCGCACGGCGCGCGGTCCGTGCTGTTCACGCTGGCCGGACTGTTCGGCGGCGCGGTGTTCGGGGCCGCCGTCGCCTTCCTGCTGGAGCGCGTCGCGTACCGTCCGCTGCGACGGCGCGGCGCGCCCCGGCTGGTCTACCTGATCACCGCGATCGGCGCCTCGCTGTTCCTGTTCAACCTCGCCGGGAAGCTGTTCGGCCGCGACCGCACCGACGTTCCCGCGCTCTACACCAACCGCGTCGTGTTCACCCTGTTCGGCGCCCAGGTCCGGGTGCAGCAGCTGGTGATCGTCGGCACCGCGGTCGTCATGATGCTGCTGCTCGACCGGGTGGTGAACCGCACCAGGCTCGGCTCGGGCATCCGCGCCGTCGCCCAGGACGCGCGGACCGCCAGCCTGATGGGCGTCAACGTCGACCGGGTCGTCTCCCAGACCTTCGTGATCGGCGGGCTGCTCGGCGGGGCCGCCGGCTTCCTCTTCGGCACCTACCTCAACGTGCACTACCAGATGGGCTTCCTGCCCGGCATCAAGGCCTTCGCGGCGGCGGTGCTCGGCGGGATCGGCAACATCCGCGGCGCCATGCTCGGCGGGCTGCTGCTCGGCGTGGCGGAGAGCCTCAGCCAGTCCTGCGTGTCCAGCCAGTGGATCGACGTGGTCGCGTTCGTGGTGCTGATCCTGGTGCTGATGTTCCGCCCGACCGGCATCCTCGGCCGGAGCCTGGGACGGGCGGCATGAGCACCGGCACGCCCCCCGTCTCCGCTCCCGTCCCCGCCCCCGGCCGGCGCCGGCGCCGGGTCCCCGCGCGGCTGGTCCGCCTGGGCGGCTGGCTGGCCGCCGGGGTGCTGCTGACCGTGCTCACCTCGACCGCCGAGGGCACGTCCACCGACCACCTGCTGGTGCTGCGCCAGTCGCTCGGCTCCCCCGCCCTGATCGGGTGGCTGGCCGCCGCGACCGCCGTGTGGGCGCTGCTGGAGGTCTCGCGCGCCCGCGACCTCGGCCGGCGCCTCGCCCGGCACACCGCGGGCGTGCGCGCCGGCTGGCGACGGATCACCGGACGGCGGCGCTACCAGCGGCTGTTCCTGCTCGCCGCGGCGGTCGCGGCGATCGTCCTGCCGCGGTTCGCCGGCGAGTTCTACCAGCGCGTCCTGGTCGACCAGGTCGCGGTGTTCGTGCTGCTCGCCGTCGGCCTCAACGTGGTGGTCGGCTGGGCCGGCCTGCTCGACCTCGGCTACGTGGCCTTCTTCGCGATCGGCGCCTACACCTGCGCCTTCTTCACCCGGGCTCTGCCGGTGAAGCCGCCGTTCGCCCTCAACCCCTTCGTCGTCCTGCCGATCGCCGTCGCCGTCTGCCTGGTCGCGGGGCTGCTGCTCGGCGCGCCGACGCTACGGCTGCGCGGCGACTACCTGGCCATCGTCACCCTCGGCTTCCACGAGATCGTCCAGCTGTTCCTGGTCAACAAGGACGCCTGGACCGGCGGCAACCAGGGCGCGGGCGGCATCCCGCACTTCTCCGTCCACCTCGACGGCGTGCACTACGAGTGGGGCCTGGACTCGCTGCCCTACTGGTACCTGTTCATCGGCATGCTGGCCGTCGTGCTGTTCCTGTTCAGCCGTCTGGAGCACTCCAAGGTCGGCCGCGCCTGGACGGCCGTGCGCGAGGACGAGGTCGCCGCGGCCGCCACCGGCGTGCCCACCGTGCGGTACAAGCTGATGGCCTTCGCGATCGGCGCCTCGGTCTCCGGCCTGTCCGGCGTCCTGTACGCCTCCCGGATCGGCTACATCAACCCGGCCAGCTTCCCGGTGGTGCTGTCGATCAGCGTGCTGTCGTACGTGATCTTCGGCGGCATGGGCTCGCTGATCGGGGTGGTGGTCGGCGCGGCGCTGCTGACCTTCCTGCCCGCCGTCTTCCAGGAGCGGGAGCTCGTCCGCCAGGAGGACATCCCGATCTGGATCGGCGGGATCCTCGTGGTGATGATGATCTTCCGCTCGCAGGGCCTGATCCCCTCGCGCCGGCGCCGGCGTGAGCTCGGCCTGGCCGCCCAGGGCATCGCGGACGCCGACGCGATGTCCGAGAGCCCCGAGGGGAGGTCGCCATGACGGCCGGTCCGCCGACGGACGCCCCTTCGCCCGCCCCGCCGCCCGCCCCGCTGCTGGCCGTGCGCGGGGTCACCCTGAGGTTCGGCGGCCTGACCAGCCTCAACGGGGTCGACCTGACCGCCGACGGGGGCGAGATCCTGGCCGTCATCGGGCCCAACGGCGCCGGGAAGACCTCCCTGTTCAACTGCCTGACCGGCGTCTACACGCCCCAGGAGGGCACCATCGCCTTCGCCCCGCCGACCGCCGAGCACCCCGTCCAGCTGGTCGCCGGCCCGGCGCGCCGGCGGCGCGGCCGCAAGCCGCACGTGGTGAACCGGGCCGGCATCGCCCGCACCTTCCAGAACATCCGGCTGTTCGCCGCCCTGTCCGCCTACGAGAACGTCAAGGTCGCCGCCGAGACCAGGCAGCGCACCGGCCCGGTCGCCGCCATGCTGCGGCTGCCGCGCGCCCGCGCCAACGAGCGGTCCAGCGACGCCGCGACCGCCGCCCTGCTGGACTTCACCGGGCTGCGCGCGGTCGCCGACGAGACGGCCTCCGCGCTCCCCTACGGCGTCCAGCGGCGGCTGGAGATCGCCCGGGCCCTCGCCACCGGGCCCGCGCTGCTCCTGCTGGACGAGCCCGCGGCGGGCACCAACCCGACCGAGAAGCGCGAACTGGAGCGGCTGATCCGGCGGATCAACGGGGAACTCGGGGTGACGGTGCTGCTGATCGAGCACGACATGCGGCTGGTGACGTCGGTCGCGGACCGGGTGACGGTGCTCAACTTCGGCCGGGTGATCGCCGAGGGGCGGCCGGCCGAGGTGCGGCGCGACCCGGCGGTCGTGGAGGCGTACCTGGGCACCGCCGGGCCCCGGGAGGAGCCGTGAGCGGCACCGGACCGCCGGTGCTGGAGCTGCGCGGCCTGCGCGTCTCCTACGGCGCGATCGAGGCGCTGAAGGGGATCGACCTGGTGGTCGAGGAGGGCGAGGTGGTGACCCTGCTCGGCGCCAACGGGGCCGGCAAGACCACCACCCTGCGGGCGGTGTCGGGCCTGCTGCGGCCCCGGGAGGGCGAGATCCGCTTCCGCGGCGCGCGGGTGGACGGCGTCCCGCCGCACGAGGTGGTCGGCCTCGGGATCGGGCACGCGCCCGAGGGACGGCGGGTGTTCCCGGGGATGACCGTGCGGGAGAACCTCGACATGGGCGCCTACCGCTTCCGCCGCACCCCGCGGGAGGACCTCGACCGGGTCCTCGCCCTGTTCCCGGTGCTGGCCGAACGGCGCGGCCAGCAGGCCGGCACGCTCTCCGGCGGCGAGCAGCAGATGCTCGCCATCGGGCGCGCGCTGATGGGACGGCCCGGACTGCTGCTGCTGGACGAGCCGTCGATGGGCCTGGCCCCGTTGATCGTCACCCAGATCTTCGACATCGTGCGGGAGATCAACAGCCAGGGAACGACCGTCCTGCTGGTCGAGCAGAACGCCGCGCAGGCGCTCAGGCTCGCCGACCGCGGCTACGTCCTGGAGACCGGGGCGATCGTGATGAGCGCCCCGGCGGCCGAGCTGCTGCACGATCCCCGGGTGCGCGCCGCCTATCTGGGCGGGACGGCGGATTGAGCTCCCACGGCCCGGGTGACCGGTTCGGGGGCCGGCCCGGGCCCGGGCAGCGGCCCGGGGTGCGGGCGCGGGTCCGGACGAGGGCCCGGCGGGGGCAGCGGATCGGGCTCCGGCC
>NZ_BAAAKJ010000331.1:3262-3997 GCF_039527695.1 Kitasatospora putterlickiae | reverse complement strand
CGGAGGTGGCGTCAGGGGTGGCACCGCCCGGACCTGCCGCGGCGCGCTCGGGGGAGGCCGCGGGCTCCGTCTCCCGCGCCGCCTCGACGGGCGCCCGCTGCTCCTGATGCCGCGCCCGCTCCTGGTCCTCCGGCTCCGGCGCGGTGGGTTCGGCGGGCCGGGCGGGCTCCCGCTCCTGGGCCGGATCGGGACCGATCTCCTGCTCGACCGGCCGTTCCGCCGGGAGGTCCTGGCCGTCCCCGTCCCCGGCTTCCGCGGTCCCCGCAGCGGGCGTCGGCTCGGGCGTCGGCTCCGGCGCCGCCGAATCCTCCGCTGCCTCGGGCCGGCTCTCGCGCTCGTCCTCGACCTTCTCCGCCTTGGTCGCCGGCGGCTCGGGAAGCGCCGGTTCCTCGGCGTCCGGGGCGGGCGCGCCGTCCGCCGCGCGCGGGATCCGGTCGACCGTCGGGACGGCGGACACCTCCAGGTCCGACGAGGGCAGGAAGTCCGCCGGCCCCAGCTCCGGCTCGTCGGCGGCCGACGGCGGGCGCTGTTCCGGGTCCGCTTCGGGGGCATCGTGGACCTCGGCGTCCGCGCCGGGCTCCAGGCCCAACGGCCGCTCCCCGTCCCGGGTCTCCTCCTGAGGGAGGTCGTCCCGCACCAGCCCGTGCCGGGTGAGCGGGCTGTCCGGGGCCTGCGCGATCGCGTCCAACCGCTCGGGCCGCACCGGCGCGGGCTGCGGGGGCGGTGCGGCGGCGG
>NZ_BAAAKJ010000331.1:2424-3188 GCF_039527695.1 Kitasatospora putterlickiae | reverse complement strand
GCCCGCCGACCGGGGCGGGCGCCTCCACGGCGGCGGACGCCTCTACGGCAGCGGGCGCCTCCGGCGCCGTCTCCGGTACGGCGGTGGGCGTTTCCTCGTCGGCGGTGGGCTGCCGCGCCGGCTGGGCGGGCTCGCCCTCGTCAGGTGCTGCCTGCTGCGCGTCCTGCTGCTCCTCCGGGTGGGCCTCCTCGTGCTCCAGGTCGCCGCCCGGCTCCTGTTCCTGCCCCTGCTCCTGCCCCTGTTCCGGCCGGTCGGCAGGCTCGGTGACCGGCTCGGGCGTCTGCGCGCCGTCCACGTCGGCCGGGCGGTGCTCGGCGGCCTCGACCAGTTTCAGCAGCCGGGTGTGGTCCGAGGACGGCAGCCGGTCCGCCAGCCGTTCGAGCACCGAGGCCTGCAACTCGGGGGCGAAGCGCGCGAGCTGCAGCCGGACCCGCCCCGAGGAGTCGGTCGGGTCGCCGCGCAGCGAGCGCAGGATGCCGGCCGCCAGCCGGTCGACCAGGGTCGCCGGATCGAGCCGCTCGGTGCGGAACCGGTCGGCGTCGACGGTCGCGTAGCGGAGCCAGCCCGGGGTCGCGCCCGGCGTCGCCGTCGCCGGGCGGTCGTCCCGTGCGCCGTGCTCCGCCTCCCGCTCCATCGGGTCCTGCGGCAGGCTGACCGCGCCCAGGTCGCGGCCGGCCCGCAGCGCGCCGAGCGGGTTCGGGGCCTGAACGGTGTGCAGCAGTTCGTGGGTGAGCAGCCGCCGACCGTCCTCGGCGGCCGGCCGG
>NZ_BAAAKJ010000331.1:865-2350 GCF_039527695.1 Kitasatospora putterlickiae | reverse complement strand
CACCGACTCCGGGTCGCGCAGCTGGAGGCTGTCGGTGAAGCCGAACAGGCCGGCGCCGACGGCGACGGCGTCCGCGCCGATCAGCTCGGTCAGCGCGGCGGAGTCCCGATCGGTGTGCACCCGCACCCGGCTGAGGTCGTGCCCGAGCCGCGCCTCCAACTCCCGGCGCAGCCCCGGGTCCAGCGGCTGGCCGGCGCCGGAGACGATCTCCTTCGGCTCGGGCGTACGGGCCCGCGGTGCGCGCGCCCTCCGCTTGGCCGCGTCCGGCGCGGAGTCCTTCGCGACGCCGGTGATCCGGGTCATCTCCGCCCCCGTCCCCGGTCCGGCGCACGGCCGCCGCCGGACAGTCCGGTGTGCACGGCGCGGGCGAGTGCTTCGCCGAGCCGCTGGGGGGAGGTGTCCGCCGGGAGCGGTGGCAGGCCGGAGAGCAGGTCCAGCGCGCGGTCTCCGTCGGCCGCGAGGGGCACGCCGCGTGCGTCGACCAGGCGGGCCAGTTCGGTGCGGAACGCCGCCGCGACCCGGTCGTGGTCGATGCGGGGGAAGCCGTCGAGGACCAGCTCGCCGATCTCGACCTCGATTCGTCCCGGCCCGGGCTCCCGCCGTCCCTCGGTCAGATCCATCCGCCGACCTCCGAGGGCGTCAGCGAGCGCTCCAGCTTCAGGTACTCGGTGCGGGCGGCGGCCAGCAGGTGGCGCATCTGCAGGGGGCGGTCCTCGTCGGCGGCCTGGAAGGCGGCGGACAGGGCGATGTTGCGGATGGATCCGCCGGTGACGGTGAGCTGGGCGAGCCGTTGCGGGTCGAGGCCCTCGCTGGGGGTCTGTGCCGGGATGACCCGCCGCCAGATCTCGGCGCGTTCCGGCACTCCGGGGAACGGGAAGTCGACCACGAACCTGATCCGGCGCATGAACGCCGGGTCCAGTGCCTTCTTCATGTTGGTGGTGAGCACGGCCAGACCCCGGTAGGCCTCCATCCGCATCAGCAGGTAGCTGACCTCCAGGTTGGCGTAGCGGTCGTGGCTGTCCTTGATCTCGCTGCGCTTGCCGAACAGCGCGTCGGCCTCGTCGAACAGCAGCAGGGCGCCGCCGCGTTCGGCCGCGTCGAAGACCCGCCGGAGGTTCTTCTCGGTCTCGCCGATGTACTTGCTGACGACCTGGGAGAGGTCGATGACGAACAGGTCCACGCCGAGCTGCCCGGCCACCACCTCGGCCGCCAGCGTCTTCCCGGTGCCCGATCCGCCGGCGAACAGCGCGGTGACCCCGAGGCCGCGGCGCAGCACCGCTTCGAAGCCCCACTCCTGGTAGACGGTGGCGCGCCGGCGGACGTGGGCGACGATCTCGTGCAGCGTCGCGCGCTGGCGTTCGGCCAGCACCAGGTCCTCCCAGCGGGCGCGCGGTTCGACCCGCCGGCCCAGTTCGTCCAGGGACATCCGGGCCTCGGCCAGCCCGGCCTGCCAGGCCAGCGGGCTGACGTCCCGGCCGTCCCCGG
>NZ_BAAAKJ010000331.1:0-810 GCF_039527695.1 Kitasatospora putterlickiae | reverse complement strand
CCCCCCGGCGGCCCGCCGGGCGGTCGCCGCGGCCGACCGGATCACATGGCCGGGCAGGGAGAACTGCGCCGCCAGCGCGCGCAGGTCGTCCCCGGCGATCCCCGGCGCGCCGTCCAGCGCCGCCGTCCAGATCGCCAACTGCTCCTCGGGGCCGAGCGCGGGCACGGTCAGCCGGGCGCGGTCCGAGGTCCCCGCCGGCGGGGGCTCGTCGCCGGACACCACCACCGGTACCGCGAGGCTCGCCAGGAAGGACTCGGTGCCGTGCGGCGCCGACGGGCGGTCCCGCGCGTCGCCCTCGACCAGCAGGGCGGCCGGGATCATGATCGCCTCCCGCTGCCAGAGCCGGGCGAGCCGCTCGCGCTCGGCGGGGTCGGTGGGAAGGTCCTCGCGGTGCACGGCGTAGAGGCCGAGCCCGGCGCGGTGGGCGGCGGTCGCCGCGATCTCCCAGCGGGTGCGGCGGTCGGCGCCGGTCAGTTCGGCGTGCGGCGGTTCGGCCGGCCCGGTCGCGGTCCACGTCCGCGCCAGCCCGGTCGCGCAGCGCTCGTGCGGGCCGGACAGCTCGCCGGGCGGCGCGACCCGGGTGAGCAGGCCGTGCAGCCGTACGTCCAGGTACGGGACGCCGACCAGGTAGTGCAGCACCCGCTCGTCGATCCGCAGCCGGGAGGTGGTGAGCGCCGTCTCGTCCTCCGGCTCGGCCAGCCGGAAGCGGCGCAGCGGGCCGACCGGGGTGAGCGCGCTCCAGTGCGGCCGGTCGAGGGCGGCGAGGGCGAGCGAGAAGGTGGGGTAGGGGCGTCCGGGGTCGCCGCTCGC
>NZ_BAAAKJ010000330.1:22644-42629 GCF_039527695.1 Kitasatospora putterlickiae | reverse complement strand
GCACCGCCGGCCGCCGCGTCACCGGCCCGGGACCGGGCGGCGCCCGCGTCGGGCCCGGGCCCGGACGCCGTCTTCACCATGACGATGCCGCCCTCGCCGTGCGGTCCGCCGGGCACCGGCGCGTCCAGGCGCGCCGCCACCGCCGTGGCCGCCGAGGCCGCCACCGCGACCCGGTCGGCCAGCGCCGCGACCTCCCGGGCGAGCCCGTCGAGCCGCTCCAGCGCCCGCCCGTTGACGTCGGCCACGGTCTCCGCGCCGGTGGTGAACCCGCGCTGGGCGACCGCGAGGTCGCGCACCGCCTCCTCCACCCGCTCGCCCGCGCCGGCGAGTTCGGCGCCCACCCGGTCGGTGGCCAGCCGGACCAGCTCGGCCGCGTCGGCGACCTGCTTCCCGCCCCGGTGGACCAGGCTGTCGGTGGCCGCCGCGCCGTCCCGGACCGTCTCGGCGAGCCGGTCACCGCTGTCCCGCACCGCCCGGCCGACCCCGTCGACCGCCTTGCCGACCCCGTCGACCGCCTTCTCGACGCCGTCCACGGCCTGGCGCAGCGGGTCGACCGCCTCGCCCGCCTCGGCGAGCCGCCGCTCGGCCCCGGCGACCGAACGCTCGACGGCCAGCGCCGCCTCGCTCAGCTCCCGCTGGGTGTCGGCGGCCTGGCGGCCGAGCCGCTCCAGGGTCTCCGCCGCGCCGGTCAGCTCGGCCGCGAAACGCTGCGGCGTGGAGCGGCGGCGCTCGTTGAGCACCAGCTGGGCCCGGGTGAGCACCGGCGCCAGCTCCGCCAGCAGGTCCTCCGCCGCGCCCTCGGCCGCCGCCTCGCGCCGCTCGGCACCGGCCCGTCGCACGCCGTGCGCGACGGAGAGCGCCAGCAGCAGCGCGATGAACACGGTCGCGGACAGCGCGACGTCGCCGAAGGTGGCCCAGCCGGGCAGCCGGCCCTCGAAGCCGGTCTGCCAGAGCTGCAGGAACGGGCGCGCGGCCTGCCCGGCGTCCGCGCCGATCAGCTCGCGGTAGGCGCTACTGGCCTGCATCAGCCCGGCCCAGGTGACCAGCAGCGGGACGAACACCAGGGCGCCCAGGGCCACTTCGGTCCAGGCCCAGAACCTCGGCTCGGGGGCCGGGCGGACCGCGGCCCGCACGCTCTCCGGCCGGACGAAGCTGTGCACCAGATCGAGGTCGGCCCAGCCGTCGAGGTCACCGGCGCCGGAGAGCGCCAATCCCAGTTCCCTGAGCTCCTCCTGGCGCACCGCCAGACCGGGCCGGTCCGCCAGCACCCGCAGTTCGCCCCCGATCGCGTGGCGGTCCAGCAGTCGGCCTGAGGTCATGAGGGCTCCTTCGTACGCGCCGCCGCGGAGCCGGGGACGCCCGCGGCCGGTACGGCGCGGGCGGGGCCGCCCGTGCGGGCCTCCCCCCGTGGCCGGGATCCGGCCTCGCCGCTCCGCGCGGCAGCGTAGCGCAGAACCGGCCACCGGGAGCGGCGAGTTCGGAACGTCGCCGGTCAGGCGTACCGGGCGACCAACCGCTTGACCAGGGCCGGCAGGGCGGTGGAGATCGGCTCGCGGACGACCTCCTCGGCGGCCTCGTCGAACGGCGTCGGCTCGCCGTTCACGATGATCAGCCGGGAGCCGGTCCTCACCGCGTTGTACGGCAGCGCGGCCACCGGGAAGACCTGCAGACTGGTGCCGACGGCGATGAACAGGTGACAGGCCTTGCTGATCGTGTCCGCCTGCCGCAGCACGTCCGGATCCAACTGCTCGCCGAACATCACGGTGCGCGGCCGCAGGATCCCGCCGCACTCCCGGCACGCCGGATCCGGCTCCCCCGCCGCGACCCTCTCCAGGACCCCGCCCGTCGGCCCCACCGCCCGGCACTCCACGCACTGCACCTCCCGTGCGGTGCCGTGCAGTTCGAGCACCTTGCGGGGCGTCTGCCCGGCCCGCTGGTGCAGCCCGTCGACGTTCTGGGTGAGCACCCGCACCGGCAGCCCGGAGCGCTCCAGCCCGACCAGCGCCCGGTGTCCGGCGTTCGGCTCGGCCGCGAGCGCGCCCGTCTCGGCACGCATCCGCCAGGCCTGCCGGCGGACCTCGGGATCGGCCAGGTACGGGCCGATGGTGACCAGCCGCTGCGCGTCCGGGTCACGCTGCCAAAGCCCGTTCGGGCCGCGGTAGTCAGGGATGCCGGAGTCCGTGGAGATCCCGGCGCCGGTGAGGACGGCGATCAGCGGCCGCTTCGCGTTCATGCCCGGGACGGTACGGCCAACCCGCCCCACCCGCCACCGATAATCCCGCCACCCCGCAGGCCGGCCCCGGGAACGCCGAAGGGCCCGGAGACGAAATGTCTCCGGGCCCTTCGATGCAGTAGCGGGGACAGGATTTGAACCTGCGACCTCTGGGTTATGAGCCCAGCGAGCTACCGAGCTGCTCCACCCCGCGTCGGTGAACACCACTCTACGCGAACTCGACCGAGATCCCTAATCGGCTTCCCCCGGCCCCGGAACGCCTCAGTGCCCCGATCGACCGACCGAGGGGAATTCCCCCAATCACCAACGGACCAGCAGACCGACGAGTAGGTTGTTTGCCCGCGCTCAACCTGCCAAGGCGATCACAGCGGGGGCTGAATCAACATGGTCAACACGCCTTCCAGCGTGACCGGGCGGCCCTACCGGGCGGCCGGACCCGTCACCGATCACGGCCTCGACGACCGTGTCCCCTTCCTTGCCCGGCTTGACCACGCCGACCGGATCGCGCTGCTCGCCCTCGGACGCCGACTCCACTACCCCGTACGGTCCACCGTGCTGCGGGAGGGGGAACCCTCCGACCACGTCCTGATCGTCCTCCACGGGTGGCTGAAGGTCACGGCGGCCGCAGAGAACGGCTACGAGGCGCTGCTCGCGCTGCGCGGCCCCGGCGACATCATCGGCGAGTCCGCCGCCCTCAGCGGGCGGCCCCGGGCGGCGACCGTCACCGCCCTCGAACAGGTGGAGGCCACCGTGGTCGACCGGACGACCTTCACCGCCTACCTGAAGCGCGCTCCGATGGTGTCGATGCAGCTCCTGGCGCTCTCCACCGACCGGCTACGCGCGGCGGACCACCATCGGCTGAAGTTCGCCGCGCTCAGCGTGAGCGAACGGCTCAGCGACCTCCTCCTCGAACTGGCCCGCACCCACGGGCGGCGCACCGAGGAGGGCATCGTCATCTCCGTACCGCTCAGCCAGCAGGAGCTGGCCGGCTCGGTGGGCGCGTCCCGGGAAGCGGTCGCCCGGCTGCTCAAGTCGCTCCGGGACCGCGGCATCGTCGTCACCAGCCGGCGCTCGCTGGTCATCGCGCGCCCCGATCTGCTTCGACGCCCCGGCCGTATCTCCTGACCGTCCCGGGACATTCGCATCCGCCTTCTGTGCACACCGTCACAGAACGAGTGGGTCATCGGTGATCACACCCCTCGGTCCGGGTCCGGCACGCTGAGGCCCGATCACGAGCCGAGAGGTGACCCATGACCGAGCCGGTCAACCAGACCATCCTGCTGCTGGACATCGAGAAGTTCGGTACGCGGGACGACGTCGAGCAGGCCTTCATGCGCCGCATGCTCTACTCCGTCCTGCACGAGACGCTCCGCGGCACTGGTGTCGAACCCGCCGAGCAACGGCTGGAGGACCGGGGCGACTCGGTGATGGCCCTGATCAATCCCACGTACCCCAAGGCCAAACTGCTGCACGCCCTGATCACGGAAACGCCCTCGTTCCTGCACGCCAACAACCGCCTCGCCGCCCCCAGTGCGCGGGTGCGGCTGCGGATGGTGCTGGCCTCCGGCGAGGTAGCGGTCCAGGAACTCGGCGGCGCACTCGGCGGAGCGGTCGGCTGGGACCTCAACCAGGCCTTCCGGCTGCTCAACTCGGACGTCCTGAGGACCGCCCTGGCGCACCGCGACGAGCCCTGCGTGCTCAGCGTGTCCGACGCGGTGTACCAGGGAATCGTCCGCCACGGCCACCGCGGACTGCCGCCGGAGGCGTTCCACCCCATCACCGTGGCCGGCAAGGAGGGTGAGTTCACGGCCTGGCTGCACGGAGCACCCGCCCCCACCCGGCCCGCCCCCGCCCAGATCGCACCGGCTGACGACGGCAGCGGACACCCCCGAACCGAGGACCGCAGCTGCGCACCGACCGCCTTCCAGTTCCTCGGCGGCGCCCCCAGCTTCGGCGGCAGCCTGATCGCCGGCGACCAGCACATCGTCTCCGGCGGCCAGGTCAACGGCGACATCCACACCGGCAATACCTTCGGCGGCGGCCGATGACCACCGCCGCACCCGATCAGGAGGCCCCGAACCAGCCGACCGCCCAGCAACCCGGTCCTGAGCAGAAGCCCGCCGAGCCCGAGGCGGAGGCCCCGGAACCCCAGGAGGCCCCACCCGAACAACCGCAGAGCGCTTGGGAGGCGGCCCGGGAACTGCTCGAACACGTGCCGGAGACCTTCGCCAGCCAGGGCTACTTCTTCACCGGCGGAAGCCCCCGGTTCGGCGGCGACCTCATCGGCGGGGACCAGCACACCGTCTCGGGCGGACAGGTGCACGGCGATGTCGTCACCGGCCACAAGACGACGATCTACCAGATCGACTACGGCATCGGATCCGCCTTCGGCACCCCGCTCCACAGCTCCGGCGAGATCCCCGATGCCGAACTCGCCTCCCTGTCCGCGGTCTTCCAGGACGGGCCGGCCTTCGCCCAGGCCCTCGACCTGCTGCGCGAGCAGCGGGTCCTCATCCTCGCCGGCCGGGCCGACAGCGGGCGCCGCTCCGCCGCCCTGATGCTGCTGCACCGGCTGGGCGCCCGCCGGATCCGCAACCTCGACCCCGACGTCTCCCCCGCCGCCCTGCTCACCGGTGTCGAGCAGGCCGAAGGCTACCTGCTCGCCGACTACACGACCTCGCGTGCCCGACCGCTCCGCCGCCCCGACCTGGACCGGCTGCGCGAGACCCTGGCCAGACAGGGCGGTCACCTGGTCATCACCGCCGGCCGCTCCACCACCTTCCGCGACCTCCCCACCGTCGACTGGGAACCCCCCTCTCCCCGGGCCGTCCTCGCCGCCCACCTGCGCCGGCTGCTCACCGACCGGCCGACCGGCCGGATCGAGGAGCTGCTCACGCTGGAACCCGTCGAGGAGTTCCTCGCCAAGGCCCGTCCGGTCCGCGAGCTGGCCGAGTTCGCCGTCCCGCTGTCGGAGTGCTCGCCGGCGGCGGCCGAGCAGCCCGCCCTCTCCGAGTTCGGCCGGGGCGTCGTCCAGGAGCAGGTCGGCCGCTGGTTCGGCGACCCGGAACTCCCGCTCCGGGAGAAGGCGTTCCTACTCTCCCTGGCCGTCTTCGACCACGCCCCGTACGCGCTCACCGCCGAGCTCGCGGACCAGCTCTTCCGCCGGCTGGAGGCGATCGCCGCCCCCGGACGGAAGGAGGGCATCCCTCCGTTCGGCAACTCCATCGAGGAACGGCTGACGCTTGCCCGGGCCGAGCTGACCGAGGAGAGCGAGCAGACCCCGTGGGGCCCGGTGCCGCAACGGATGGCGTCCTTCGTCGATCCCCGCACTCCGCACACCCTGCTGCGCGAGACCTGGACCGGCCACCCTTCCGCCCGACCCGCGATCATCGCCTGGCTCAACACCCTGGCCACCGACTCCCGCGCCCTGGTGCGCACCCGGGTCGCCTCCACCGCGGCGCTGCTCGCCTCCGTCGACCTCTCCTCGGCGATGAGCCGGCTGCTCGGCCCCTGGTCCGAGTCGAAGGACTTCCGGCTCTGCCTCCAGGCGGCCAACAGCCTCGTCCTCGCCTACTACGCCGGTACCGCGGCCGTCCCCCGCATCCTGCGCGAGTGGGCCGACGACGACAACGCCCGCCGCCGTTGGAGCGCCATCCGGGGCTACGGCCTGCTCGGTCCGCTCCTGCCCGGCCAGGCCATGGACGCCATCGCCGTGGCCGCCGACCGGCTCACCCAGGACGAACTCGACGAACTCGCCGAGGAGTTCCGCCTCGGCGAGCAGGCCCGACCGGAGGAGCAGCACCCCGACGGGTACCAGGCACGGGGCCTGGTCGAGGCCGTCGAACTACTGCTGCTGTCCGCGGAGGGTGCGCAGGTCCTGGCCACGCTGATGCGCTGGCTCTCCGGCCCGCCCCAGCTCCGCCGCCTCGCCCTGGCCACCTTCCTGAGCGCCGCCCGGCGGACCGAGGACACGTCGACGGCCACCGACCGCCCCCTGCTGCTCGGCTGGTACACCGAGAGCCCGCGGCCGGCGCAAGGAGACGTCGTCGCGGTCACCGTCGTGGCCGCCCCAGAGGACCCTCCGTCCGTCCGGATCCTGCTGACCACACTGTGGCGCGCCGCGCTGGCGGACCGGTCCTACGGCTCCGCCGCCCTGGACGTGCTGCGTGGTTGGTTGCTCGGGGCCGTGGACCAACCGGCCACCGAGACCGAACTGGCCGATCTGCTCACCGAGATCACCGTCACCGAGCGTGAACGCCAACGGCTCCACCACCTCCTGCGCACCATCCGCGACGGCGGGGCGCTCACCGACGCCGTCCCCGTCGCGGACGTCGGATCCGACTCCACCGCCGTCGACCGGCTGCTGCTCAAGCTCGGCCCGCACTGACTCCCACCGATCCAGGAGCACCCGCACATGCCGGAACCACATCGCCTTGATTCCATCACCGGCCGCGGCGCTTCGCCGGCCGACCCCGTTCTCACCGTCCGTCCGCTCGGCAGATCGCTCGGCCTGTCCCGCAAGCCGACCGCTCGGGCCGACAGCGCGGTGGTTCTCACCTCCGCCTCGGGAGAGCACCAGGTCTTCCTCCCGCCGCACCGCCCGGGATTGAGCGACCTGATCGGCCGCGGCCAGCGGACCCTGTACGAGGTGGACCTCGGACCGCACCACCTGCGGATCGAGGAACGGTTGCCCGGCCAGGACGACGTCGGAGTCTTCGAGGCCTCCGTCGCGGTCGAGTGGCGCGTCGCGGCCGCCGATCTCGTCGTGGCCGGTCGGGTACGCGACGTCCCGGCGCTCATCGTGCCCCGCATCCAGCAGCGCATGCGGGCGGTCACCCGCGCGCTCCCCACCGACCACAGCGCCGAGGCCGAGCGGGCGGTCCAGCAGGCGCTGGACGACCGGCCCGTCGCCGCCGCCGAGGGCCTGCACGTCAGCTGCTCCGTGCAGCTCGAACTCGACCAGGCCGGCCGGACCCAGAAGGAGCTGTTGCGCAGCTACCACTTCGAACGCCAGGCCCATCCGTTCGCGCTCCGGCAGGTCCAGGAGGCGAACGAGGTCCTTGCCGCGAAGGCGAAGTTCTACCAGTACCACCTGGAACAGGGCGGAGTCACCGCCTGGGCCCTCCAGCTCGCCGACCACCCGGACGACCTGCCACGCGCGCTCGACTACCTGCGCGGGGAGCAGCAGGAGCTGGTCAAGAACCAGATCCGGCTGGTCGAACGGCTGCTCGACCAGAGCGTCCTGGAGCGGTTCCAGCTGGAGGACTCCTCACGGGCGGCGCTGGAGGCGATCACCACCATCCTGCGCCGCGATCACGGCACGGCCGGCACACCGGAACTCGGTACCGGCCCGACCCCGCCCGCCTCGATCTGACCTGGGAGCCAACCGTGTCCGTCCCTCACGCACCCGACCCGGCTCCGCTGCCGACCCGCGGTCAGGCCCTGCTCGCCGAACTTCGCACCGAGATAGCCCGCGCCGACAGCAAGGCCGCCGTCCTGGTAGCCGCTGTCGGAGTGATCGGCGGGGTCCTCGGCGGTCTGTTCTCCAGCGGCGACCCGGCACCGGAACAGTTCTCCGGCACCGCCCGGACCCTGCTGTCGGTGGGTGGCCTCGGCATCGCCGTCTCGCTGCTGTCCCTCCTGTTCGCCGTTCTGCCCCGCTACCAACGCAGTCTTTGGCGGCCGGGCCGCCCGCTCGGCTACTTCGCCGACATCCGGCGGGCGGCCGAGCAGGGGTTGCTCACCGACGCCCTGGCCGACACCGAGGAACTCGCCGACGAGGCCATCCGCACCGCGCTGGCGGAGAACAGCCGGATCGCCGCGCGGAAGCACGCCTGGATCAGGATCGGCATCCTCGCCTTCGGCATCGGACTGCTCCCACTGGTCACCGCCCTGTTCATGGGCTGACCGGATTCCGCTCGCCCACCCGACGCCGTGAGCGCGGTGTCCCGTCCCGAGGACCACCCATGACCGAACCGACCTACCCCGAGGCCGCTCCCCCGCCGTACCCGGCCGGCCCGGAGATGCCGCCCCGGTACCCCACCGCCCCGCGGTACCCGGCGAGCGCGCCGGCTGCCGGAATCCCCGCCCAGCAGTCGGCACCACCGCAGGTGGTGACCGGGTGCGCCCCGCCGCCCACCGCCCTGGACCCCACCACCGACATCGACCCGCACACCGGCAGGATCCACCTGGCCCGCCGCCAGCGCGGTGCCGATGCCACCACGATCGGCCAGCTGGTCCTCCAGCTCCCGCATCTCCTGTGCAGCCTCATGCTGCTAGGCATGCTCGCGGTCCTGTGCCTGCCGCCGACGGCGGGCCTCCTGCTCGTCCTGCTCTGGATCGCCTCTGGAGCACTGGTCTTCCACCGCCCGACAGAGCGGCTGCTCGCGCGCTACCTCTTCCGTCTCCGAACGCCACTGCGTAGCGAACTCGACCGGCTGGAGCCGGTCTGGCACCAGGTGACCGCCAAGGCCGGGGTGGACGCCCGCACCTACGACCTGTGGATCGAGGAAGGCAGGAGCGTCAACGCCACGGCGGCGGCCGGTCACATCGTCGCGGTGACCCGCTACGCGCTTGAAGCGCTGCCACCCGCCCAGCTCGCCGGCGTGCTGGCACACGAGCTGGGCCACCACCGCGGCGGACACTCCTGGGCGGTCCTGCTCGGCTACTGGTACTCGCTGCCCGCGAGGGCGGGCTGGGTGGTGTTCCGCGTCGTGGCGGCCACGCTGTTCCGCGTCGCCTCGGTCATCTCCGCGTACGGCGGCCTCGTGGTGGCGCTCGCCGCGGGGGCGCTGGCGCTGTCCGTCGCCCTCGCCTTCCCGCCCTTGCTCGCCGTCCTGGTCACGCCCTACCTGATCGCCGCCGTCGGCCGCCGTGCGGAGCTTCGGGCCGATCGGCAGGCCGCCGAACTCGGTTTCGCCGAGGCGATGATCGAGGTCTTCTACGGGTTCATGAAGGACGAGGAGGAAGCGCTCGCCCTGGAGGAGCGAAAGGCCGGCGGCAGGCCGGTCCGGCCGAGCCTCGGCGAGCGCCTGCTCTCCTCCCACCCCGACATCCACACCCGGATCCGCCGTCTGGAGGACTGGCGCGACGCGGCCGCGACCGCCGACCGGTAGGGCCCCCGGGAACGGGNNNNGTGGCCGCCCTGCGGGCGGGGACCGTCAGACTCAGCCGGTGTACGGGCCGTAGTCGTAGTCGTCCAGCGGGACCGCCTGGCCGGAGCCGGCGCCGAAGGGCGACAGGTCGTAGTCGTCGTAGCCGACGGCCGAGTACATGGCGGCCTTGGCCTCCTCGGTCGGCTCGACCCGGATGTTGCGGTAGCGGGGCAGACCCGTACCGGCCGGGATGAGCTTACCGAGGATGACGTTCTCCTTGAGGCCCAGCAGCGGGTCCGACTTGGCGTGGATCGCCGCGTCGGTGAGGACCCGGGTCGTCTCCTGGAAGGAGGCGGCCGACAGCCAGGACTCGGTGGCCAGCGAGGCCTTGGTGATACCCATCAGCTGCGGACGGCCGGAGGCGGGGTGGCCGCCCTCGGAGACCACGCGACGGTTCTCCTGCTCGAAGCGGCCGCGCTCGACGAGCTCGCCCGGGAGCAGCTCGGCGTCGCCCGACTCGATGATCGTCACGCGGCGGAGCATCTGCCGGATGATGATCTCGATGTGCTTGTCGTGGATCGACACGCCCTGCGAGTTGTAGACCTTCTGGACCTCGGCGACCAGGTGGATCTGGACGGCGCGCTGGCCCATGATGCGCAGGACGTCGTGCGGGTTGGTGGCACCCATGGTCAGCTTCTGGCCGACCTCGACCGCCTCGCCCTCGCTCACCAGGAGCTTGACACGCTTGGAGACCGGGTAGGCGATCTCGTCGGTGCCGTCGTCCGGGGTGACGACCAGCTTGCGGGTCTTCTCGGTGTCCTCGATGCGGACCCGGCCCTGGGCCTCCGAGATCGGGGCCACACCCTTGGGGGTACGGGCCTCGAAGAGCTCGACGACACGCGGCAGACCCTGGGTGATGTCGTCACCGGCCACACCACCGGTGTGGAAGGTACGCATGGTCAGCTGGGTGCCGGGCTCACCGATGGACTGGGCGGCGATGATGCCGACCGCCTCACCGATGTCGACCAGCTTGCCGGTGGCCAGCGAACGGCCGTAGCAGAAGGCACAGGTGCCGACGGCCGACTCACAGGTCAGGATCGAGCGGGTCTTGACCTCGCTGATGCCGTGGCGGATCAGCTCGTCGATCAGCACGTCGCCGAGGTCGGTGTTGGCGGTGGCCAGCAGCTTGCCGTCGACGGTGATGTCCTCGGCGAGCATGCGGGCGTAGACGCTGGTCTCGACGTCGTCGGCCTTGCGCAGCACGCCGTCGGCGCCCACGGAGCCGATCGCCAGCTTCAGGCCGCGCTCGGTGCCGCAGTCCTCCTCGCGGATGATGACGTCCTGCGAGACGTCGACCAGACGACGGGTGAGGTAGCCGGAGTCGGCGGTACGGAGGGCGGTGTCCGCGAGACCCTTACGGGCACCGTGGGTGGAGATGAAGTACTCCAGCACGGAGAGACCCTCACGGAACGACGCCTTGATGGGCCGCGGGATGGTCTCGTTCTTCGCGTTGGACACCAGACCACGCATACCGGCGATCTGGCGCATCTGCATCATGTTTCCACGCGCGCCCGAGTCGACCATCATGAAGATCGGGTTGGTCTTCGGGAAGTTCGCGGCCATGGCGTCCGCGACCTCGTTGGTCGCCTGGGTCCAGATGCCGACGAGCTCCTGCTTGCGCTCGTCGTTGGTGATCAGACCGCGCTCGTACTGCTTCTGGACCTTCTCCGCCTTCGCCTCGAAGCCCTCCAGGATCTGGGGCTTGCTCGGCGGGACGATGACGTCCGAGATCGAGACGGTGACACCCGAACGGGTCGACCAGTGGAAGCCGGCCGCCTTCAGGTTGTCCAGGGTCGCCGCGACGGTGACCTTGGGGTAGCGCTCGGCCAGGTCGTTGACGATCGCGGAGAGCTGCTTCTTGCCCACCTCGTAGTCGACGAACGGGTAGTCCTCGGGCAGCAGCTCGTTGAAGAGCGCGCGGCCCAGGGTGGTCTTCAGGCGGAACGACTCGCCCTCGAACCAGGACGACTGGCCGTCCTCGTCCACCGGCGGGGTCCAGCCGCGGGGCGGGACGGTGCCGATGGGCAGCCGCAGCTCGATCGGGGCCTGGACGTCCAGCTCGCGGGCGTCGAAGGCCATGATCGCCTCGGCGGTCGACGAGAAGGTGCGGCCGGCGCCCTTCACGTTGTCGCGGTCCGAGGTCAGGAAGAACAGACCGAGCACCATGTCCTGGGTCGGCATGGTGACGGGGCGGCCGTCGGCCGGCTTCAGGATGTTGTTCGAGGACAGCATCAGGATGCGGGCCTCGGCCTGCGCCTCCGCGGAGAGCGGCAGGTGGACGGCCATCTGGTCACCGTCGAAGTCCGCGTTGAACGCGGTGCAGACGAGCGGGTGGATCTGGATGGCCTTGCCCTCGACCAGCTGCGGCTCGAAGGCCTGGATGCCGAGGCGGTGCAGGGTGGGCGCACGGTTCAGCAGCACCGGGTGCTCGGCGATGACCTCTTCGAGGACGTCCCACACGACCGGGCGGGCGCGCTCGACCATGCGCTTGGCCGACTTGATGTTCTGCGCGTGGTTCAGGTCGACCAGGCGCTTCATCACGAACGGCTTGAAGAGCTCCAGCGCCATGGCCTTGGGCAGACCGCACTGGTGCAGCTTGAGCTGCGGGCCGACGACGATGACCGAACGGGCCGAGTAGTCGACGCGCTTGCCGAGCAGGTTCTGGCGGAAACGACCCTGCTTGCCCTTCAGCATGTCGCTGAGGGACTTCAGCGGGCGGTTGCCCGGGCCGGTGACCGGACGGCCGCGGCGGCCGTTGTCGAACAGCGCGTCGACGGCCTCCTGGAGCATGCGCTTCTCGTTGTTCACGATGATCTCGGGCGCGCCGAGGTCGAGCAGCCGCTTCAGGCGGTTGTTGCGGTTGATGACACGGCGGTACAGGTCGTTCAGGTCGGAGGTCGCGAAGCGGCCACCGTCCAGCTGCACCATCGGACGCAGGTCCGGCGGGATGACCGGGACGCAGTCCAGCACCATGCCGTTGGGCTTGTTGGTGGTCTGCAGGAACGCGGAGACGACCTTGAGGCGCTTGAGCGCACGGGTCTTCTTCTGGCCCTTGCCGGTGCGGATGATCTCGCGCAGGCGCTCGGACTCCTCCGCCAGGTCGAAGGTCTCAAGGCGGTCCTTGAGGGCCGCCGCGCCCATCGAGCCGGAGAAGTAGGTGCCGAAGCGGTCGCGCAGCTCGCGGTAGAGCAGCTCGTCGCCCTCAAGGTCCTGGACCTTGAGGTTCTTGAAGCGGGCCCACACCTCGTCGAGGCGGTCGAGCTCGCGCTGCGCGCGGTCGCGCAGCTGCTTCATCTCGCGCTCGGCGCCCTCGCGCACCTTGCGGCGCACGTCGGCCTTGGCGCCCTCGGCCTCCAGCTCGGCCAGGTCGGTCTCGGCCTTCTTGGCACGCGCCTCGAGGTCGGAGTCGCGGCGGTTCTCGATCTGCTGGCGCTCGACCGAGACGTGCGCCTCCAGGGACGGCAGGTCGCGCTGGCGGCGCTCGTCGTCGACCCAGGTGATCATGTAGGCGGCGAAGTAGATGACCTTCTCAAGGTCCTTCGGCGCCAGGTCGAGCAGGTAGCCGAGGCGGGACGGCACACCCTTGAAGTACCAGATGTGGGTGACCGGGGCGGCCAGCTCGATGTGGCCCATCCGCTCACGGCGCACCTTGGCGCGGGTCACCTCGACGCCGCAGCGCTCGCAGATGATGCCCTTGAAGCGGACGCGCTTGTACTTACCGCAGTAGCACTCCCAGTCCCGGGTGGGGCCGAAGATCTTCTCGCAGAAGAGGCCGTCCTTTTCGGGCTTCAGAGTGCGGTAGTTGATGGTCTCCGGCTTCTTGACCTCGCCGTGCGACCACTGGCGGATGTCGTCGGCGGTGGCCAGGCCGATGCGGAGCTCGTCGAAGAAGTTGACGTCAAGCACTGGTCGTCAAGCCCTCTTTCGTAAGTCGAGAGTCGTTCGTGTGGTCTGAGGGGGGCCTGGGGGCGGGCCGGCCCGGCCGGTTCAGATGCTTCTGACCGGGCCGGCCCAACCTCCGTCAGACCTCTTCGACGCTGCTCGGCTCGCGCCGGGACAGGTCGATGCCGAGCTCCTCGGCGGCGCGGAAGACGTCCTCGTCGGAGTCCCGCATCTCGATGGACTGGCCGTCCGAGGACAGCACCTCCACGTTGAGGCAGAGCGACTGCATTTCCTTGATGAGGACCTTGAAGGACTCGGGAATGCCGGGCTCGGGGATGTTCTCGCCCTTGACGATGGCCTCGTAGACCTTCACGCGGCCGAGAACGTCGTCGGACTTGATGGTGAGCAGCTCCTGCAGCGCGTACGCGGCGCCGTATGCCTCAAGGGCCCACACCTCCATCTCACCGAAGCGCTGACCACCGAACTGCGCCTTACCACCGAGCGGCTGCTGGGTGATCATCGAGTACGGGCCGGTCGAGCGGGCGTGCAGCTTGTCGTCGACCAGGTGGTGCAGCTTGAGGATGTACATGTAGCCGACCGACACGGGCATCGGGAACGGCTCGCCGGAGCGGCCGTCGAACAGCCGCGCCTTACCGGTGGAGTTCACCAGGCGCTCACCGTCACGGGTGAGGGTGGTGTGGTCCAGCAGACCGGTGATCTCGTCCTCGCGGGCGCCGTCGAACACCGGGGTGGCGAGGTTGGTGCCGCCCTCGACCTTGTCGGCGCCGATCGCCTGGAGGCGCTTGGCCCACTCGTCGGCGAGGCCGGAGACGTCCCAGCCCTGCTTGGAGAGCCAGCCGAGGTGGATCTCCAGGACCTGTCCCGGGTTCATTCGGGACGGGACGCCCAGCGGGTTGAGGATGATGTCGACCGGGGTGCCGTCCTCCAGGAACGGCATGTCCTCGACCGGCAGGATCTTGGAGATGACGCCCTTGTTGCCGTGACGGCCGGCGAGCTTGTCACCGTTGGTGATCTTGCGCTTCTGGGCCACGTAGACGCGGACCAGCTGGTTGACACCCGGGGGGAGCTCGTCGCCCTCCTCGCGGTCGAACACGCGCACGCCGATGACCTTGCCGGACTCACCGTGCGGGACCTTCAGCGAGGTGTCGCGGACCTCACGGGCCTTCTCGCCGAAGATCGCGCGGAGCAGGCGCTCCTCGGGGGTCAGCTCGGTCTCACCCTTCGGGGTGACCTTGCCGACCAGGATGTCGCCGGTGACGACGTCGGCGCCGATGCGGATGATGCCGCGCTCGTCGAGGTCCGCGAGGACCTCCTCGGAGACGTTCGGGATGTCCCGGGTGATCTCCTCGGGGCCGAGCTTGGTGTCACGGGCGTCGACCTCGTGCTCCTCGATGTGGATCGAGGAGAGGACGTCGTCCTGCACGAGGCGCTGCGACAGGATGATCGCGTCCTCGTAGTTGTGGCCCTCCCACGACATGAACGCCACGAGCAGGTTCTTGCCGAGGGCCATCTCGCCCTCGTCGGTGCACGGGCCGTCGGCCAGCACCTGGTTGACCTCCACCCGGGTGCCCTCGTCCACGAGCACCTTCTGGTTGAAGGCGGTGCCCTGGTTCGAGCGGGTGAACTTGGCGGCGCGGTACGTGGTGTACGTGCCGTCGTCGTTGGCCACGGTGACGTAGTCGGCCGAGACCTCCTGGACGACACCCGGCTTCTCGGCGGTGATGACGTCCGCGGCGTCGACGGCGCAGCGGTACTCCATGCCGGTGCCGACCAGCGGGGCCTCGCTCTTCAGCAGCGGCACCGCCTGGCGCATCATGTTGGAGCCCATGAGCGCGCGGTTGGCGTCGTCGTGCTCGAGGAACGGGATCATGGCGGTCGCGACCGACACCATCTGGCGCGGCGAGACGTCCATGTAGTCGATCTCGGTGCCGGGGATGTAGTCGATCTCGCCACCACGGCGGCGGACCAGGACGCGCGGCTCGGCGAAGGTCAGCTCCGCCGTCAGCGGGGCGTTGGCCTGCGCGATGACGTAGCGGTCCTCCTCGTCGGCGGTGAGGTAGTCGACCTGCTCGGTGACGACACCCTCGATGACCTTGCGGTACGGGGTCTCGATGAAACCGAACGCGTTGACCCGGCCGTACGAGGCCAGCGACCCGATCAGACCGATGTTCGGGCCTTCGGGGGTCTCGATCGGACACATGCGGCCGTAGTGCGAGGGGTGCACGTCACGGACCTCGAAGCCGGCGCGCTCACGGGAGAGACCGCCGGGGCCGAGGGCGGACAGACGGCGCTTGTGGGTCAGGCCCGACAGCGGGTTCGTCTGGTCCATGAACTGCGACAGCTGGCTGGTGCCGAAGAACTCCTTGATGGAGGCGACGACCGGCCGGATGTTGATCAGGGTCTGCGGCGTGATCGCCTCGACGTCCTGGGTGGTCATGCGCTCGCGCACGACGCGCTCCATACGGGCGAGACCCGTACGGACCTGGTTCTGGATGAGCTCGCCCACGTTGCGCAGGCGGCGGTTGCCGAAGTGGTCGATGTCGTCGACCTCGACCACGATGTCGCGGCCGGTCTCGTCACGCCAGTCGACCTCGCCGGCGTGCAGCTTGACCAGGTACTTGATCGCGTTGATGATGTCGGGCTCGGTGAGCACACCGGAGTCCAGCGACTCGGCGTTGCCGAGCTTGCGGTTCACCTTGTAGCGGCCGACCTTGGCGAGGTCGTAGCGCTTCGGGTTGAAGTACAGGTTCTCCAGCAGCGTCTGCGCGGCCTCACGCGTGGGCGGCTCGCCCGGGCGCAGCTTGCGGTAGATGTCCAGCAGCGCGTCGTCCTGGCCCTGGGTGTGGTCCTTCTCCAGGGTGGCGCGCATCGACTCGTACTCGCCGAACTCCTCGAGAATCATCTCGTTGGTCCAGCCGAGAGCCTTGAGCAGCACGGTGACGGACTGCTTGCGCTTGCGGTCGATGCGGACGCCGACCATGTCGCGCTTGTCGATCTCCATCTCCAGCCAGGCACCACGCGAGGGGATGACCTTGCAGGAGTAGATGTCCTTGTCGGACACCTTGTCCAGGGTGGAGTCGAAGTACACGCCCGGGGAGCGGACGAGCTGCGACACGACGACACGCTCGGTGCCGTTGATCACGAACGTGCCCTTGTGGGTCATGAGCGGGAAATCGCCCATGAAGACCGTCTGAGACTTGATCTCACCGGTCTCGTTGTTGGTGAACTCGGCCGTGACGAAGAGCGGGGCCGCGAACGTGAAGTCGCGGTCCTTGCACTCGTCAATGGAGTTCTTCGGCGGCTCGAAACGGTGGTCGCGGAAGGTCAGGGACATCGACCCGCTGAAGTCCTCGATCGGTGAGATCTCCTCGAAGATCTCCTCCAGACCGGACTTGGTGGGGACGTCCAGACCGTTCTCCAGCGCCTGCTCGACCCGGGTCTTCCAGGCCGCGTTGCCGAGCAGCCAGTCAAAGCTCTCGGTCTGCAGGGCCAGGAGGTTCGGGACCTCGAGGGGCTCCTTGATCTTCGCGAAGGAGACGCGGAGCGGGGCGGTGGATGCGGCGGAATTGTTCGAGGCGTTGCGCGGCGCGGCCAAGAGGGGGGTCCTTCCGAGGGCTCGGAGCTCACTACGCGCGTACCAGCCGGGCCTTCACGGGCTTGGTCCCGCCTCCCTCGCCACTGGCCTCCGCCGGGGTCGAAACCCCAGGTCAGAGCCGCTTTGCGGAGGTGGTGCCAGACCCCTTCGGGGCAACGCAAACTCCGGGCGACGAGTCACGGAGAAGCTAACAGGCAGCGCAAAGGGACAGTGTAGCCAATGGCGACACTGCTGTCCAGCTCTGATTCGGAGACCGAATCGGAGACTCCTCCCGGTAGCCGTCGGGCGCGAACGCCCGCCGGGTACTGCACTGGCCCGGACTCGCCGGGCCCACGACTCACGTGGAGTCACTTCCCTCCGGAGCCACCGGTTATGCATCCGGCGGCGGACCAACCGGGGCCGACTCGCGCCTTGAGAATCGCGCGCCGTGCCGGGTTCGTCAAGGGCCCGCCTCCGGTGCGGGCCTCGCCCTGTTCATCGCGCCGGGCCGCCCCGGCGTTACAGAAGCCGTGGTCGGGGCCTCACCCGATGACAGCGATCACCATACCCGCCCGCACCGACAGTGCCGAGTGAGCGTTCGGCCACACCGGTGTGTCCGGCCGCGGGGCGGCCTTACGGGGCTGGAGAACGCAAAAGGCCGGGCCGACCACCCGCAAGGGTGATCGGCCCGGCCCGCGGCCCCCTCAGAGGGGGCGGGGAGTCACTTGACGGTGACCTTGGCGCCGGCGGCCTCGAGGGCGGCCTTGGCCTTCTCGGCAACGTCCTTGGCAACCTTCTCCAGGACCTTGGCACCGGCGGTGTCAACGAGGTCCTTGGCCTCCTTCAGGCCGAGGGAGGTCAGGGTGCGCACCTCCTTGATGACCTGGATCTTCTTGTCGCCGGCACCCTCGAGGATGACGTCGAACTCGTCCTGCTCCTCGACAGCGGCCTCGGCGCCCGGGGCACCCGGGGCGGCGGCGACGGCGACCGGCGCGGCGGCGGTGACGTCGAACTTCTCCTCGAAGGCCTTCACGAACGCGGCCAGCTCGATGAGGGTGAGCTCCTCGAACTGCGCGAGCAGCTCGTCCTGGGACAGCTTCGCCATGATTGGCGTCCTTCCACTAAATCGGCAGGTGGTGCCGGATGTACGGATTGGCGGGCGTACGGGCCCGCAGCGAGGCAGGGCCTCGGCCGATTACTCGGCCGCGGTCTCCTCGGCGGCGGGAGCCGGCGTACCGGCACCGCCCTGCTCGACCTTGTCGCGCAGCGCGTCCACGGTGCGGACGAGCTTCGACGGCAGGGCCTGGAAGAGCGCGGCAGCCTGGGACTGCTTGGCCTTCAGGGCACCCGCCAGCTTGGCGAGCAGCACCTCGCGGGACTCGAGGTCCGCGAGCTTCTTGATCTCGTCGGCGGACAGCGCCTTGCCATCAAGGACACCGCCCTTGATGACGAGAGCGGGGTTCTCCTTGGCGAAGTCACGCAGAGCCTTCGCCGACTCCACCGGGTCACCGGTGACGAAGGCGACAGCCGTCGGACCGGCGAACAGGTCGTCGAGCTCCGTGATCCCGACCTCATTGGCCGCGATCTTGGTCAGCGTGTTCTTCACCACGGCGTACTGGGCGTTGTCACCCAGGGAGCGACGCAGGGTCTTGACCTGCTTCACCGTGAGACCGCGGTACTCGGTCAGCACGGCCGCGTTCGAGCCACGGAAAAGCTCCGTGATCTCGGCGACGGCAGCAGCCTTGTCGGGCCTAGCCATAGGCTTACGCCTCCTTCCGTGATGTCGAAGTCGGGCCGACCGCGAGAGTCGACCATTCGCGCCTCGGACCACCGGACGGAGGAAAGCCCCTGCGGAAAAGCAGATGAGCCCCGGTGCGCAGGCGCACGGGGCTCGGCGTGAACTCGACGGATCCACGTGCGGGGCACGCGACCCGGAGGTCAAAGCTCCAAACAATCCTGCGCGGGCTGTCCGCGCGCGAGGCGCGGATCCTTCGGTCGCGCGCTCCCTCGCGGGGGCACGGCGACAACCAGCGGTCTTTGGCTTCGGCAACAGTAACCGGACGCCGCCGTCCGGGGCAAATCGCCCCCGGCCCGCCTCCCGCCGCCCCCCGGCGAACGGTCTCCCGGCGACCGGTTCAGCGGGCCAGCGGGGAGACGCCGCGGGTGCCGGTGTCCACGGTGTCCGACTCCGCCGGGGCCTGCACCGAGAGCGGACCGCCGGGCTCGGTGTAGACCACCGAGTCGTCCAGCCGGCCGCCCTCCCCGGTGCCGGTGCGCTCCATCCGGACCAGCTGGTCCTTGTCGTTCAGCCAGAGGTCCAGGGTGAGCGAGGCCGAAGCGCCGGGGACCAGCGCCGTCCGCAGGCCCTCCCGGCGGGCCGGGCTGAGCTGGGTCTGCGCCGCCGCGTAGCGGGCCGCGTCGGTGGTCACCCGGTAGTGCTCGACCGTCGAGTCCTCGAACCTCTCCTCGCCCACGTACTGCGGGGTGATCCCGTCGGCGGTCGCGGCGGCCAGCGCCACCACCGGGTTGAGCAGGTCGATCAGCCCGGCGTACGGGGTCTCCCGGTGCCCGTCCGGCCCCTGCGGTCCGGCGAACCGCTCCCAGTGCCTGCCGCCCAGCCGGGCCGCGGCGGCCGCGTCACCGCCCTCGTAGGCCACCGTGTCCACGACGATCAGCTGCTCGGCGGCGGCCGGGGTGGAACGTTTGACCTGCAGCGCGGTCTTCGGCTGCCAGAACAGCGGCCCGGAGCCCGCGTCCGCGCCCAGCCGGTAGCTCACCTTGGCCCGGCGGGCGGTCTGCATGGCCAGCTGGGAGGAGAGCAGCACCCCGTGCGGGGAGCGGTCGGTCGGCTTGGCCGGCCAGGTCGGCGAGGCGCTGCTGGGCGTCGGCGTCGAGGGGTGCGCCGCGCTCGTCGAGGAGGACGGCTCCGGACCGGCGGCCGAACTGCACCCGGCCGCGAGCACCGCGATGGCGACCACCGCCGCCAGCCGCTGCCGCACCGCCATCCGCGCCTCCCCGTCCGAACACTCCGTCCCGCCCACCTTGCCACCCGGCCTCCTCCGACCCGGTGGCACCCCCCGCCACTCGGCCGCACGACCGTCGCGCGGCGCCTACGGAGTCG
>NZ_BAAAKJ010000330.1:21561-22569 GCF_039527695.1 Kitasatospora putterlickiae | reverse complement strand
CGCGCCGTGGGCGGTCTGCTGCGGGGTGCCGGCCTGCTGGAAGGCGGCGGGCGCGGCCGGCGGCTCGGTCGCGGCCTCGGCGCCCTCGGTGACGTCCGTGGTGGTCACCACCGCGCCGTTCGTGCCGCGGACCGTGGAGCGCACCCTCAGCAGCCGGTCCCCGGGAGCCACCCAGAAGTCGTACTCGATCGCGCCGACCCCGTTCCGCTCGTAGTAGCCGAGCAGTTCGGTCAGCCGGGCGGGGCTCAGCCCCTCGTCGGCGCCGAAGTAGTCCGCCGGTGACGCGGTACCGCGGTAGTGCGCGACCGTCCCGCCGCCCAGTTGCTCGCCGCCGAGCGGGGTGAGCTTCCCGGCCAGCGCCATCGCGCGCGCCGGGCCGCCCGGGTTGGACAGCACGCCGGTGATCCAGCCGCCGGCCCAGCCGCCCGCCCCGCTCGTCCCGCTCGTCCCGCTCGTCCCGGCGGCCGGCGCCCGCGGGTCCAGTGACTCCACCGCGCCCCGCTCCGCCGTTCTGGGCGCCGCCCCCGGGTAGCCCAGCTCCAGCACGCCGTTCTGGCCGTGCAGCCGACCGGTGCCCAGCTCGTCGGTGACGGTCAGCTCGGCCGCGTCACGGGCGCCCCAGGACAGCGCGCCGTCCGCGCTGCGCGGCCCGGCCGGGCCCTCCTGGACCACCTGGACCCGGGCCCCGCCCGCGTCGTCCAGCCGCTGGGAGGCGGACAGCAGCACCTGCCGGGGCGGACGCACGGTGGGGCGGTCGCTGATCGGGGTGCGGTCGCCGGACACGGCCAGCACGCTGCACGCGGACAGGCCGGCGGCGAGCAGCAGCAGGGCCGCCCCCTTGGCGGCGGGGCGAAGGGCGGGCACGGCACACTCCGGCGGTCGGACGGCGGCGGCCCCCTGGGCGGGAGCGCGCGGGCGGATTGGGCGAGCGTACGACGGACCCGGCCGCCGTTCGTCCCACCGGGGGTATCGATCGGGAAACGACGGCGGGCCCGCACCCCCGGCGAA